>JBAWHH010000733.1:0-3215 GCA_049593715.1 Rhodocyclaceae bacterium | reverse complement strand
GTTTGAAAGCGGCTCAGGTACCGATACCGGTGACGCTTTTCGTCACATGAAAGACCTGGGGCGGCAGGCCCGACTTGCCAACGTGATAGTTGTCACGATCGCAACCCTAAACCCGTTCCGGCCCCGTATGTGCCGACTTGAAGCCGGTATGTCTATGGCCAAAACAACAAGAGATCAAACAGTCGTCGGCAAGTGACCGACTTGGCCACGGCAACGTCAGGGCAGAGAAACCCTTCGCAGCACCCGTATTCAGAAAGCAATCGCCGCAACCGTATTCTGCCCCTGGAAACACAACGGTTTTTGCAGGAGAGGCGCGGCCTGACGCGACTGATCGCCGAATTCGCCGAGAGGGGAAACTTGGTTGCCCAGGAAACCTTACCGGACAATTTGCCGGACCGTGTGCCGCCTGCATTGCTGCAGGCTACCTCAAGCTTGCGTGATAGTAGGACGATATTGTCGGGGTAGAAGGTTGCTGAGGTGACCGAGGATTGTGCGCGATCAGGCGCGACGGGCGCCTCGAGCTTCCAACGTACGGCCCCAAGACGCTTGCCTGCCGGACTGCTGAGCGTTTCGGGATCTCCGGGTACCGGAACCGCGCGTCAAGATTGCCGTTGGAGCGATGGAGATCGTTCTAAAGCAGGACAAATGGCCGAGAGGGCGGATCTGTCGTAGCCCGTTTGACGCCCTCCCGAATTACGGTTGATCGAACCAGGCGTTCGCAACCGGGTTCGGCGTACTAACCCATTCACAACGAGCCAGTGACCGAGACACGTTGGCAAACTGACCGCAGCGACAAGAAAAACGATGGCAGCGAATCCTCAATCGGCTCTTAGCGGGCTTGCACGAGCGCTGGTCCAGCAAGGCCGGATCAAGGAGGCGCAGGCCGACACGTGCGCCGCGGAGGCAGCGAACCGCGGCACCACCTTGGTTCAGCAGATCATTGCCGGCGGCCTTATGGCAGCCAACACGCTGGCGGAATTCGCCTCGGAGACTTTTGGCCACCCCCTGGCGGACTTGTCAGCCTTCGACGAAGCTCAACTGCCGCAAAGCGCCATCGATCGCAAGCTGATGCGCAAGCATCAAGTGATTGCGTTAAGCCAGCGCAGCAACCGAATCACCGTCGCACTCTCCGATCCGACCAACCTGCGAGCGCTCGACGAGATCCGCTTCCAGACGGGCATGGCGGTCGACCCGATTGTGGTTGAAGGCGACAAGCTGGCCCGTTTGGTCGACAAATTGGTCGAGTCCGCGGCGTCGACGCTGGAGAAGATGACGGGCTCGGATCTGGGCGACATCGATCTCAGCTCTGAAGAATCGGAAACCGCCGCCGCAGAAACCGCCGCCGTCGAAGTCGATGATGCCCCCGTCGTCCGGTACATCCAAAAGGTGCTGCTGGATGCCATCAATGAAGGTGCGTCGGACGTTCATTTCGAGCCCTACGAGAAGACGTACCGCATACGTTTTCGAACGGACGGTATCCTGCGAGAAGTAGCTCAGCCCCCGCTGGTGCTCAAAGAGAAAATCGCATCGCGGATCAAGGTGATCTCCCGCCTAGATATATCGGAAAAGCGAATACCTCAGGACGGACGGCTCAAGCTCGTACTATCCAAAACGAAATCCATCGATTTCCGAATCAGCACGCTGCCCACGCTGCACGGGGAGAAGATCGTGATGCGGATCCTCGACGCCTCCAGCGCCATGCTGGGCGTCGATGCCCTGGGCTACGACCCCGACCAGAAGAAGCTCCTATTGGAAGCTATCGAACGGCCCTACGGCATGATTCTGGTCACTGGTCCGACCGGCAGCGGAAAGACGGTATCCCTTTACACCTGCCTGAACATGCTGAACAAGCCAGGCGTAAACATCTCCACTGCAGAAGATCCGGCTGAAATCAACCTCCCGGGCATTAACCAGGTCAACATCAACGACAAGGCGGGCCTGACCTTTGCCTCAGCCCTTCGAGCCTTTCTGCGCCAGGATCCAGACATCATCATGGTGGGCGAAATTCGCGACTTGGAGACCGCCGAAATCTCCATCAAGGCTGCCCAAACCGGCCACATGGTGCTTTCCACGCTGCACACCAATGACGCTCCATCCACGCTGGTGCGCCTTTCCAACATGGGCGTCGCGCCATTCAACATCGCATCGAGCGTCATGCTGATCACCGCGCAGCGCCTCGCGCGACGGCTCTGCAACTGCAAAAAGCCAATCAGCGTCCCGACGGAAGCGTTACTGCAAGCGGGGTACTCCGAGGAGGACCTAGACGGCAGTTGGCAACTTTTCGGCCCAAACGGCTGTGAGCGCTGCAAGGGGTCGGGCTACAAAGGACGGGTCGGGATCTATCAGGTAATGCCGATCTCCGAGGAAATGCAACGAATCATTATGACCAACGGCAATTCGCTGGATCTGGAAAAGCAGGCTCGTCTCGAGGGAGTCCGCGATTTGCGGCTCTCAGGCCTGGTCAAAGCAAGGCAAGGCCTGACCTCGCTTGAAGAGGTCTTGGCTACAACGAACGATTGATTCAGTAGGGGACAGGTATGGCAACCGCTACACAGGCTGCACGACGCTCCGCGCTCGCGAAAGAGCAGATGTTTCTTTGGGAAGGAAAAGACAAGTCTGGCAAGATGGTGCGCGGCGAGATGCGCGCCAGCGGCCCAGCGCTGGTGCAGTCGACCCTGCGGCGCCAAGGCGTCCTGGTAACGAAGGTCAAGAAGCAGACTTTCCGCCGGGGCGGGAGTGTCAAGGAGAAAGACATCGCGCTATTCACTCGCCAACTGGCGACGATGATGCGTTCCGGTGTCCCGCTGCTGCAGGCGTTCGATATCGTCGGAAAAGGGGCTGGCAATCCTGCCATGGGCCGGCTCCTTACGGAGATTCGCACCGAAGTGGAGACGGGAAGCAGCCTTTCCCAGGCTTTTCGCAAGTATCCGGCCTACTTCGACCCGCTCTACTGCAATCTCGTCGCCGCAGGCGAGCAGGCCGGTATTCTTGAAGCGTTGCTTGACCGGCTGGCAACCTACAAAGAAAAGATCCTCTCCATCAAGGGCAAGATCAAGTCCGCGATGTTTTACCCACTCGCCGTTATGGTGGTGGCAATTGTCGTAACCACTGTCATCATGATCTTCGTGGTTCCGGAGTTCAAGAAAGTATTCACCAATTTCGGTGCCGACCTTCCCGCGCCGACTTTGGTAGTAATGGCAATTTCCGATTATTTC
>JBAWHH010000732.1:0-2173 GCA_049593715.1 Rhodocyclaceae bacterium | reverse complement strand
TCCCCGCGCTGCCCAATGGGCGCCTCAGGTCAAGGCAGGCATCGCCCTGTTGCTGGGCCTGCTAGGGGCAACCCTGGTCAGCGTGTGGGGCGGGCTGTCGGCCAGCCGGCGGCTCGGCCGTGCCGTGGCGTCCCTCGCGCAACGGGTTGACGGCGTCCCTCGCTCCGCGGACATCGCGGAGATCCGCCAAGTCCATGGTGTGCTCGACGAGGCGAGGGCAAAGTTGCGCCAAAGCGAAGAACGCTTCCGCCGGCTTTTCGATGCCACCCCCCTGGCGATGTTCCATGTCGGGGCAGACGAATCCATCGTCGCGCGCAACACCCGTTTCGACCGCCTGTTCGGCTACGCCGAAGCCGATCTCCCCAGCCTCCCCGACTGGTGGCGATTGGCCGGGCCGGATGGGAGCAACCGCAACCGGATCACCGCACACTGGAAAGCGGCCGTCGCGCGGGCCGCACGAACCGGGGCGGACATCGAGGCGGGCGAGGAGGAACTGGTCTGCAAGGACGGATCGAGGCGGATCGTGGAGATCACCGGGATCGCCCTGAAGCCGGGTGTACTCATCGCCTTCGCCGATGTGACGGAACGCCGGCGGGCGGAGGGAGATCTGCGGCTGTGGGCCGAAGCCTTCGAGCAGGCGGAGTTGGCCCTGGCGATCGGGGATGCCCGCAGCAATACCCTGGTGGCGGTCAATCCGGCTTTTGCCCGCGAGCGAGGCTTCGAACCCGCCGAGATGGCGGGCATGCCGATACCCCGGCTGTTCCCCGGCGACCGTAGCGAAGAGGCCCGCGCCATGATCGCCGCCCTGGACGCGACCAGCCATGGGGTATTCGAACTCGAGCACCTTACCAAAGAGGGCCGGCGCTTCCCGGTGCTGCTGGACATCACGGTCTTGCGCGACGGGCAGGGAAAACCCTTCAGGCGAGTCGCCTACGCCCTCGACCTCACCGAACGCAAGCGTACCGAGCAGGCACTCGCGGACACCCAGGCCGCTGCCCTGGCGCAGCAGAAGCGGGCGCGCCTGGCCGCCTTGAACCAGATGCAGGACGCCAGCGCGGCGCGGGAGAAAGCCGAGGCGGCACTGGCCGCGCTACGCGAGAGCGAAGGCCGCTTGCGGGCGATCTACGAGAACGCCGTTGCCGGCATTGCCTTGATCGACGCCGACGGCCGCATCGAGCAGGGCAATCCGGCTCTTTGCGCCATGCTCGGCTACGCCGAGGACGTACTGCGCCGGCGCGATCCGGTCTCTCTGGTCCATCCCGACGACCGTGCAGCCCTGCAAGCGCAGATGGCGCGGCTATGGTCCGGGGAGATGCGGCGTTTCGAGATGGAGTTGCGTTACCTGCACCACAGTGGCCGCATCGTGTGGCTGCACGAGTTCTCTTCCCTACTGTCGGAAAGCGCTCACGAACCGGTCCGGCTGGTAACCCTCGTCACCGACATCACCGAGAAGAAGCGCACCGAAGCCGAACTGCAGCGACTGAACACTGAACTGGAGCGCCGCGTCGCAGAACGAACGGCGGAACTGACGGCGGCGAACCGCGAACTGGATTCTTTCGCTTACGCCGTCTCCCACGACCTGCGTGCGCCGCTGCGGGCCATGAGCGGCTTCTCCCAGGCGCTGCTCGAAGATTTCGGCGCTGTGCTGCCGGGAGCCGCGAAGGAGTACATCGACCACATCGGGCTCGCCAGCCGCAAGATGAGCGATCTGATCGACGGCCTGCTGACCCTTTCGCGCTGCACCCGCGGCAATCTGCGGCGGGACGCGGTGGACATTTCCGCACTCGCCGCGCGCCGTCTCGAAGCCTTGACGCAGGCAGAACCGGAGCGCAATGTGGCCTGGCAGGTGGAGCCCGGCCTCGCGGCAGCCGGGGATGGGCGCATGATCGAAGTGCTGCTGGAGAACCTGCTGAACAACGCCTGCAAATACACCGGTCAGACGCCCAAACCGGAAATCCGCGTCCATACCTGCGAACTGGACGGCCAGCCGGCCATCTGCGTCGCCGACAACGGCGCCGGCTTTGACATGGACCACGCGGGAAGGATGTTCGAGCCGTTCCAGCGCCTGCACCGGCAGGACGAGTTTCCCGGCATCGGCATCGGGCTCGCGACGGTGCAACGCATCGTCCAGCGCCACGGGGGGAAAATCGTCGCCCGCGGGAAACCGGGCAAG
>JBAWHH010000731.1:0-1808 GCA_049593715.1 Rhodocyclaceae bacterium | reverse complement strand
GGAGATGGCGGGTGGCTGCTGCGTCTGGCGCTGTTCTGCAGTGCTGCCTCGGTGATCTACCTTGGTCCAGCGAACGCCGGGGCCGGGACTTTCGCGGCAATGGCGCAGGACGCGTATCTGATCGTGCTCGCAGCGGCCGTCGCTGTGGCGATTCGCCTCGGCGCGGGTCAGGCTTTCTCGACGACCCCGCTCGACGTGCTGCTGGTTATTGCGGTGCTGGCGGCCGGTTTTCTGGGGTTCCGGGACCCCGGCAGCTCCGGCATGGCGGCCTTGCTGCTGCGTCTGGCGGTGCTGTTCTATGGCTGCGAACTGGCGGTTAGCGGCATGGGCTGGCGGCGCAGGCGGGCCAACGCTCTGTCCGTACTCGGGGTTGCGTTCGTCCTGCTGGTCAAGGTCTTCGCCACCGCTTAGGGCTTTCCCATTCACATTCCATGAGAGGCTTGAGATGACTAGGGTTGCTCTGATTACCGGCGTGACGGGGCAGGACGGTGCCTATCTCGCCGGATTCCTGCTGGAGAAGGGCTACGAAGTCCACGGCATCAAGCGCCGCACTTCGCTCTTCAATACGGACCGTATCGACCACCTGTATCAGGATCCTCACGAACAGAACCGCAGTTTCGTCCTTCACTACGGGGACATGACCGATGCCTGCAGCCTGATCCGGGTGGTGCAGCAGGTTCAGCCGGACGAGATCTACAACCTCGCCGCCCAGAGCCACGTCGCCGTTTCGTTCGAAGAGCCGGAATACACGGCCAATTCCGATGCCCTTGGCACACTTCGCCTGCTCGAAGCGTTGCGCATTCTCGGGCTGGAGAACAAGACCAGGTTCTACCAGGCTTCCACCTCGGAGCTGTATGGCTTGGTCCAGGAGGTTCCGCAGAAAGAGACGACGCGGTTCTATCCGCGCTCTCCCTATGCGGTAGCCAAGCTCTATGCCTACTGGATTACCGTCAACTATCGCGAGGCCCATGGCATCTACGCCTGCAATGGCATTCTGTTCAACCATGAATCGCCGTTGCGGGGGGAGACGTTCGTGACGCGAAAGATCACCCGCGCCCTGGCGAGGATCAAGCTGGGGCTGCAGGACTGTCTTTTCCTGGGCAACCTGGACGCCCTTCGGGATTGGGGGCATGCCCGTGACTACGTGGAGATGCAGTGGCTGATGCTGCAGCAGCCGACCCCAGAAGACTTCGTCATCGCCACCGGCGTGCAGCACAGCGTACGCGACTTCGTGAACGCCGCGGCGGACGAAATGGGCATGAGCATTTCGTGGCGCGGCGAAGGCCTTGAGGAGAAAGGCTACGACGAGATCGGCCGCTGCATCGTCGCCGTCGATTCGCGTTACTTCCGCCCGACGGAGGTGGAAACCTTGCTTGGCGACCCGAGCAAAGCCCACGCCCGTTTGGGCTGGAAACCCCGTGTGCGGTTCCAGGAGTTGGTCGCGGAAATGGCGCGCGAGGATCTGCTGGCCGCCCGCCGTGACCAGCTATGCCGGCGCGAGGGGTTCCGCGTGTTCGATTATCACGAATGACGAAAATGGACTCCGGCACTCGAATCTTTGTCGCGGGCCATCGCGGCCTGGTGGGCAGCGCGGTCGTTCGACGATTGAGGCAAGCCGGTTACGACAACCTCGTGCTGCGCAGCCATCAAGAACTCGACTTGGAGAATCAGATCCAGACTTGCGAATTCTTCATCGTCGAGCAGCCGGAAGTGGTCGTCCTCGCGGCGGCAGTCGTGGGGGGGATCCATGCGAACAGCGAGCGTCCCGCCGATTTTCTGTACCGCAATCTGATGATGCAGTGCAACGT
>JBAWHH010000730.1:0-4333 GCA_049593715.1 Rhodocyclaceae bacterium | reverse complement strand
TGCTTGCTGAGGGAACCATTCCGGTTTGGTCTGCGCCAGCGAGAGCGCGTAAAGGGCGGGAGCAGCGAACACATCGCCCAACAATTGCCAAAGGTGCCTTTTTTAGAGTCCAAAGGGGGCGGGGTCGAGGATTTCTCAATGGTGATGGATGAAACAATTCGATCCTTGCCGCTTTCTTCGCTCCATGCGCCCGCGCTGTTCCCGCTGAAGCAATGCTGAGGCGGATTGTTTCCGCGCTGTTCGGGCGCACCAGATCGACGCAGGCCCGAGCCGAAGCCGAGCACCGCGACTTCCAGGCGCTCAATGCGGCTGCGCCGGTGCTGGGTATTCCCGGGGCTTCCGGAGCCGTCCCCGATCCGGGCCAGTCCTCGTTCATCTGCCGCGAAGCTTTGCTCAATCGGGACCAGCGCGTCGCCGGCTATGAGTTCATGTTGCGCAGAAGTGCCCGCGGGCGGGTGCTGGGGCAAAGCCGGCGCATCCACCACGTCTATAGCGATGTGGTGGTGGGCAACATGGTGCAGTTCTCCATCGGGCGGCTCCTCGGCCACCGAAAAGCGTTTGTGGCAGTGCTGGATTCGTTTCTGGACAACCCTGCCATCGATCAACTGCCCGGTGCCGGCGTGGTGCTGATCATCCAGACGCTGGCCGATGCGCACCAGCCGGCAGATCTGGAGCCAAGAATAGTGGCGCTAAAGGAGCGCGGCTTCCGTTTTGCCCTGGATGACCTGTTCGAGGGCGCCATTTTCGACAGGCTGGCGCCCCATGCCGAGTATTTCCTTGTCCAGTCCACGGCGCACACGCCCGCTGGCCTGCGCCGGCTCGCCGAGCGCCTGGCGGCTCAGTTTCCCCGCGTTTCCCTGGTAGCCAAAGATCTGGAGTCTTTCGATGACTTCGAGCTTTGCCGCAAGCTTGGCTTCGCGATGTTCCATGGACCTTTCGTCACCAGCCGGGAGGATTGGAGCGGGAACCACGTCGGCCCTCAGGCGTTGCGGGTGATCGATCTGCTCAACCGGCTGCGGCGCGATGCGGACACCGCAGAGCTGGCGCGCATCCTGCGCCAGGACGCGGTACTGTCCTACCGCCTGCTGCGCTACATCAATTCCGCCGCCTCTGGGCTGGGCCAGCCCGTCACCTCCATCGAGCAGGGGTTGATGATCATGGGGCGCCAGAAGATCTACCGCTGGCTCACGCTGCTGCTGTTCGGTTCCGCCGAAGCATCGCCCCGCACTGCGGCCTTGCTTGAGAACGCGCTGGTGCGCGGCCGGCTCATGGAGCGGGTGGACGAGCGCCAGCCGGAAGCCGCTCGGGAAGACCTGTTCGTGGTCGGGCTGTTTTCTCTTCTCGACCGCGTGCTGCAGGTGCCGATGCCGGAAGCGCTCAAACCGCTCAACCTGCCGGAGGCGGTGCGGGCGGCTCTGCTGCAGGGCACGGGGCCTTATGCGTCGCTGCTGGGCCTTGCGACGGCCTGCGAAGCCGGCGACCAGGAGGGCATCAGCGCAGCGAGTGTGGCCTGCGGATTGAATGCGGCGCGGGTAAACGCCCAGCACTTCGAAGCCCTCATCTGGGCGCAAGACGTTCAGAATTGAATCGCCCCCTTCGCCGGGTGGCTGCCCGTAACCGGCGTCCTTCAGCGGCTCGAACGCGCGGCATGCGAATTCCGCATTGCGGAAAGGGCCGGGGTCGATATTTTCTGACTGGCGATACACGAAATAGCTCAAGTCGGGCTTTTTTCCGCGGACCCTTTTCCCGCCGGAGCCACAACCCGATTGCGTTGTCCGGAAGGTGACGCGCCCGTTGGTCCAGGCAAGATCCTCGCAAGTTGCTCCTTGCGGTGAGCCAAAGGGGCGAATCAGCAGATGCCAATGCCCCAATCCCGCGCAACCCGATGACTTGACGCTGCAGGACCTATATGATTTGAGGCAGGGCTCGCGCATTTTGGGCGTGAAGGGGAGCATGCGCGGGCATCGGAACTGGTCCGACAGCAAGAGGGGGCATGAACCAGTCAGCACGAACCGAAGGGGGAAAGGTTCGTCTGGGACCTGGCGGCGTGGCGATCGCCTATACGGTGTTCGCGGCGCTGTGGATCTTGGTTTCCGACGGTCTGTTGACGCTGCTGACGCAGGATCCAGCGTTGCTCGCGCAGTTGTCCGCTCGCAAGGGCTTTTTCTTTGTCGCGGTCACCGGGGGACTGCTTTACCTGTTGCTGAAAAGCCGGCGCGGATCCGGCTTGCCGCCCGAGACGGCGGACGCCGGCTCGCGGCCGCTGCCCCAGCCGCTGCGGGTGGCCACGTTGATCGTCCTGTTCCTGGGTGTGCCGTTTTTTGGTCTCGGCGTCATCGCCCTGCAGCGGCCGTTGCAGGAGAAGGATGTCTATGGCGACCTGCGCGCCATCGCCGATCTGAAAGCCGGCCATATCGAGAACTGGCTGCAGGAGCGCAAGGGCGACGCAAAAGTACTGGCCCGTGACGCTGGGTTCGCGGAACACGTTGCGGCGCTGCAGCGTCAACCCGCCGACGTTTCTTCAGCACGACTGCTGCGGGCGCGCATGGAGGCCCTGCTGGAGTTTCCTGACTATCGGGGCCTGCTTCTTCTTGGCCGGGACGGCAAGGTCCTGATCGCCGTAGGGCGCTCCGATGCTGGCCTGGATTTCGATGCGAGTTCCTTAGCCCGCGTCATGGCATCGGGCGAATTGCGGCGCGGCCAGGTCCTCGTCGACGGACCGGTTGCGTCGAAGCTGGATCTCATCGTCCCCATCATGGCGCCTGCCGGCCGCTCTGACAAACCGGTTGCCGCGGTGCTGTTGCGCATCGATCCCCGGCTGTTCCTGTTTCCCTACGTCATCGCCTGGCCCTCGGCCAGATCGAGCGGGGAAACCCTGTTGGTCCGGGGGGAAGGGGGGGCGGTCGTTTTCCTGACGCCGTTACGGCACGGCCAGGAGCATCTGCCTGTTCTGGGGAAGCGGGTGGGCGATACCGGTCTGCCGGCCGCCGTGGCAATACGGCAAGGTTCAAAAGGGATTCTGGACGGCGTCGACTACCGGGGCGAAAGGGTTCTGGCGGCCTACGGACCGGTGGCCGGCACCGACTGGCACATCGTGGCGAAGCTCGATCGCCGCGAAGCGCTGGAATCGGTCAACAAGATGGGGGCGTGGTTCAGCGCGGTTGCCTTTTTTGCTGCGCTCGCCGTGGCTGCCGCGATGGTCCTGGTCTGGCGCCAGCAGCGCCGCAGCGATGCGATGGCGATGCAGGCCCAGGCGGCGCTATTGCGCGAGGAAGGCAACCGGCGCTACCGCGCGCT
This sequence comes from Rhodocyclaceae bacterium, assembly GCA_049593715.1. Taxonomy (GTDB): domain Bacteria; phylum Pseudomonadota; class Gammaproteobacteria; order Burkholderiales; family Rhodocyclaceae; genus JBAWHH01. The sequence goes on along the minus strand of JBAWHH010000730.1, from coordinate 1,036 downwards.
CGCGCTCTCCGCCCAGGATGCGATTGTCAGCGTTGGCGTGGATGGCGTCGTTACCGGATGGAATCCCGCGGCCGAACGCATCTTCGGCTACACGGAAAGGGAGGTGAAAGGCGAGCGGTGGTCCCTGCTGCTGCCTCCCTCGGTGCGCGAAGTCCCAACCGGTGCCCTGCTGCGGCAACTGGCTCAGCGCAGTCTCGATGCGGCAGCGCAGACTATCGAAGGCACGGCACAGCGCAAAGACGGCACCAAGTTTCCCATCGAACTATCGCTGGGCCGGTGGGAAAGCAAAGAGGGCGTTTCCTACACCGCAGTGGTACGCGACATCACTCAGCGCCGGCAGAACGAGCAGGCCCTCGCCGCGAGCGCCCGGCGGTTCCGCAGCATGATCGATTTCTCGCCGATCCCCTACGTCCTCAGTGACCACAATGGCCTGATCAACTACGTCAATCCGGCGTTCGTCGACGTCTTTGGCTATCGGCGCGAAGAACTTCACGATCTGGATTCGTTCTGGCAGAAGACGCTTCCCGCCAATAGCGACCAATCTAGGGTCACCAGGGACTGGGCTGCCCGGATGGCGGATCTGCGAGGCGACGCGGGGCCCCTGGGATCACTGCAGACACAACTCTTGTGCGGGGATGGAACGACGCGCACCGCGATCCTTGATGCGGTGCGCCTGGGCGATGCCGGCGACGCCGTGGTCCTGACCACCTTGGTCGACGTCACCGCCCAGACGAATGCGGCACATCGCCTGCAGGCGCTGTTCGAAGCGTCGTCCGACGGCATCCACGTGCTCGACAGGCATGGCGACATAGTGGAGTTCAATCAGACTTTCGCGACCATGCTGGGCTACACCGCGGAAGAGGCGGAGCGGCTGAACGTCACCGACTGGGAAGCGGCCATTCCGTCCGAGGATGTGGTACTGGCCGTGGCGCGGCTGATGGAAGCCCCCGCTGCCTTCGAGACTCGCCACCGCCGCAAAGACGGCCAGGTGTTCGACGTCGAGGTCCGTACGGCGCGCCTGATGCTCGATGGGCGG
>JBAWHH010000729.1:0-1891 GCA_049593715.1 Rhodocyclaceae bacterium | reverse complement strand
CCCCGCTACTGGTGTTGCAGGTTCGCGCACGAATCGCGTTTCGGTTGCCGGATCCGCTTTCCGCAGGCGAACCGTCAGCCAGAAGGTGCTCCCTTTGCCGAGTTCCGTCGAAACGCCCGTGTCCCCGCCCATGAGTTGAGCGATTTTTCGGTTGATGGCGAGCCCCAATCCCGTTCCGCCATACTTTCGGGTGATGGAATTGTCCGCCTGCTCGAACGCGGCAAACAGCCGCGGAAGTGCGTCGGCGCTGATGCCCGGGCCGGTATCGCTGACCTCGAAGCGCAGCAGGGCCTCCGCGGCATGTTCCTCGGTCAGCCGGATTCGCAATGCAATCTGGCCGGCTTCCGTAAACTTGATTGCATTGGTCAGGTAGTTGAGCAGCGCCTGCTCCAGGCGGGTACGGTCTCCCCAGAACCGGCAGGGCAGGGGATCCTTCTCCACGACCAAAGCGAGCTGTTTGGCCGCTGCCTTGATATTCACCATGCTGCCGACGGTGTCGATCAACTCGTCGATATCGATCGATTCTTCCGCGAGCGAGAACTTGCCTGCCTCGATCTTGGAGAGGTCGAGCACCGCATTGATGATCTCCAGCAGGTGCTTGCCCGCCGATTCGATCTTGTTCAGTTTGTCCAGTTGGGTAGGGGTGACGGCTCCACCACGCAGGATGTGGACCATCCCGATCACGGCATTGAGTGGGGTGCGTATCTCGTGGCTCATGTTGGCCAGAAAGGCACTCTTGGCGACGTTGGCCGCCTCGGCCGCTTCTTTTGCCACTACCAGGTCGGCTGTGCGTTCTTCGACCAGTTCCTGCAGATGCAGCCGATGCTGCTCGATCTCCCGCTCGGCTTGTTTTCGGGCGGTGATGTCGTGGCCAATGCCAAGCACGCCAATGACGTTCCCCTGGGCATCACGCGTTGGCACCTTGGTCGTTTCCAGCAGCTCAGTGTGGCCGTCGGAGGCAAACACGATTTCTTCTTCATTGATGGATGGCCCATCGGCGTCCATCGCTTGACGGTCATGGGCCCGGAAGAAATCGGCCAGCGCCTTATCGACGAAATCATGGTCCGTCTTGCCGATGATTTCCTGCTCGGCTGTGCCGAAGAAATCCTCGAAACGGCTGTTGCAGCCAAGGTAGACACCATCGACGTCCTTCAACCACACGAGGTCGGGCAGCGTATCGATCAAGGTGCGCAAGATGCCCCGTTCTTTCACCAGAGATTGTTCCGCGAGCTTCTGCGCAGTGACGTCCCGGGCAATGTTGGACACGCCGACAATCATGCCCTTGTCGTCGCGAATGGGCGAGATGGTGGCCGAAATGTCGATGACTCTTCCGTCGCGGCAGACCCGTTGGGTTTCGAAGTGGTCGACGGTCTCCCCCCTCTTGAGGCGGGCCAGGATTTCTGCTTCCTGGTCGACCAGGCCCGGCGGGAAGAGCATGGTCATGCTCTTTCCCATAGCTTCCTTCGCCGAGTAGCCAAAGATTGCCTCGGCGCCTGGGTTCCAACTGGTGATGATCCCTTCCAGCGTCTTGCCGACGATAGCGTCGTGGGATGAGTTGATGATCGCCGCACTTTCCCGAAGCGCTCGGTTCGCCTGATGCAATTGCGACCGGGCGAGGCCCATTTCCCCCATCACCTTGGCCAGTTGGGTGAGAAAACCCATTGACCGCTGGATCTGGTCGTTGGAAAAGATCGGCGCACTGTCCAGGGCCGCCAGATATTCCTGCTGGTCGAATCCGAATTCCTCGGCTTGCCGGATGAAGAAGTCCCGCTCGGGCTTCTGGAAGAAGAATTGTCCTGTGAAGAGATTCGCGACGTGCTGGCCATCCACGACGATCGGCACGGCCACGTCGACCAGCCCGTTCTTGCATTGATAGACGTTGTAGGTCTGG
>JBAWHH010000728.1:0-2153 GCA_049593715.1 Rhodocyclaceae bacterium | reverse complement strand
GCGCCGGGTTTCTGGATCGCGGGAATTCTCCACCCGGGCGCCGATACCTGGGTTCTCCACCAGCACGTCAATCGCGGCTTCGAGATCGAGGCGTATTGCGCCCGGCGCTGCTGGCCGATGGTCCCGCCACCAGATGGCGGCCGCCTCGATCTCCTTTGCCGCCCGTGGCTTGATCAGCGAAATCAGCGCCACGATCAGCCGTACTTCTTCAGGCTCTCCAGAAATGTGTCGCCGGGAATGCCATCTTCGCTGTCAGCTTCGGCGAGGGCCTGATCCAACTCCGCCAGCAGATCAGGCGAAAGCCGGACAGCCGGCTCGGCGTCTTTGGCAATCACAACCACCGTTGTCCCTTCGGGGAAAGAGGCGCCCTCCAGGACAATTTTTCCTTCGACGACGGTTCCAGGCACGATTTGCATGAGCCGATCGTACTCCGCCGGAACAGGGCATGGAAGCGACAGTTCGGCAACCTGCGCGCGGCGGGTGCCGAATCCAAACCACTCGGGCGCCGGGAAAAAGGGGCAGAACCGCACCCGCCCACCCGCGCCGTACAATCCGGGCGAGAACTAACACAGACATCGGGAGGCCACCTTGAATCTGGAAAAAGTCATCTTCGGGTTTTTCATCGTGCTGGCGGCGACGCTCAATTTCGGCTTTTTCATCGGCGACATCAGCCGGCCGGAACTGCACAACGTGAACGAACTGTTCGCGGCTATCGTGGTGAATCTGATCGCCACGGTGCTGAAGTTCGGCGACCGCACCCAGATCGGCGCCGTACATCTGTCCACCAGCCTGGTGGCGGATCTGCAATTGATCGCCGCCGCCATCACCTGGGCGATGGCGGTCCACGTGACCGGCACGGGCATGACCGCGGCGGCCACTTCCAGCGTGGTGTCGCTGTCCGGCGGCGCACTGTTCGCCAACGTCGTGTCCGTCGTCATCCTGATTGCCGAAACGGTGATGCTGCGGCGCTGAGCGCCAGCGATGAGCAGCATCTTCTTCCTCGTCCTGCGGCGCATGCGGGCGCCGCTGATCGTGCTGATCGCGATCTATGCCGTTTCCGTGCTTGGCCTGACGCTGGTGCCCGGCGTCGATGCCCAGGGCCAGCCGGCGCCGGGGCTGAGCTTTTTCCACGCTTTCTATTTCATCAGCTACACGGCCACGACCATCGGCTTCGGCGAGATCCCCAACGCCTTTTCCGATGGCCAGCGGCTGTGGGTCACCGTGAGCATTTACCTGACGGTGGTTGGCTGGTCCTACTCCATCCTGACGCTGCTGGCGCTGCTGCAGGACAAGGGTTTCCAGAACACCCTGGTGGCGGCCCGCTTCGGCTGGCGGGTGCGCAATATGACTACGCGGTTTTACCTGGTGTGCGGCTGCGGCGAAACCGGTAGCCTGATCTGCCGTACGCTGGATTTGCTCGGCCAGGCATTCGTGGTCATCGAGAAGGACGAAATGCGGGTACAGGAACTGGACCTGGAGGATTTCAAGACCGACACGCCGACGCTGGCGGGGGACGCCCGCCTGCCCGCCAACCTGCTACTGGCGGGCCTGCGCCATACAAAATGCCGCGGCGTGCTGGCGGTGACCAACGACGACGAAAGCAATCTGGCGGTCGCCATCGCCACGCGGCTGGTCAATCCCGCAGTCCCAGTGCTGGCCCGCGCCCGTAGCCCGCTGGTGTCGGCGAGCATGGCTTCCTTCGGCACGCACCACATCATCGACCCCTTCGAGCGCTTTGCCGAATACCTGGCGCTGGCGGTGGCGGCGCCGGAGCGTTTCCGCCTTATTGAGATCCTCACCGGCCTGCCCGGCAGCCCCCTGCCGGACGTTCACCGGCCGCCCCGCGGCCAGTGGATCGTCTGCGGCTACGGCCCGTTCGGCCAGGCGATGGTGCGCCACCTGGGGCCGACCGGCGTCGCCCTGACGGTGATCGATCCGGAAGCCGCTTACAGCAACGGTAGCGGCGCCCAGGCGCGGGGGATCGAAGCGCGGAACCTGATCCAGGCGGGCATCCGCGACGCCCGTGGCGTCGTGGCGGGCACCGACAGCGACATCAACAACCTCTCCATCGCCATGACGGCGAAACAACTCAATCCGCAGTTGTTCGTGGTGGCGCGCCAGAACCAGGCAGGAAACAGCCTGTTGTTCGACAC
>JBAWHH010000727.1:0-4021 GCA_049593715.1 Rhodocyclaceae bacterium | reverse complement strand
GCCGTGCTCAGTGCTACTTCGAGAATTCAATGGGTTTTTTCGGACCGTCGGCGCCCAAGGCGTAGCCCTTTTCAGTGCGCCAAACAAACGAGCACCATTTTTCCGAGTCCCGTTTCCAGTCGATTTCGATGCAATACTTCCCATCGTCGGAGATGCGCCAAGATCCGTGGCCCGTGCTGCCAGCACCCGTCATGCTGTATTTCTTGCTGTCCGTCGAGGCGACGAACTTGCCGTCTGGCTCGTTCGTCCATGTGCGGCTGCTCCCGGATTGAATCACATGGTGCACCTTTGTGCCAGGGATGAAGCTCTGCAACTCATCCTTGGAAAGCTTGGTGGCCTGAGCTTGGGTGTCTGCCGGCTTGTCTGCTTCCTGCGCGAAAACGGAGGCACTCAACAACGCAGCGGCAAACAGCGTGATGCTTATTTTCATCATGGTCCCCTGTGACGATTGACGGTTGTTTTTCGCCGCGTCTTGTGGGAACCCGTCTTCTCACATTTTCGGCCTGCGGCCCAGATGGCCTTGGCGCGGCTCAGGGGGATTGTCGCACGCTGAAGGAAAGCCGCCGCACCGCGCTGGAGAGGCTTTTCAGGCTTCCGGTTCCGCACGATACCCTGCCGCTGACGGCTGATCCTCTCACGGCGGCAGACGGGAAGGGCTGCGCCAATTGGGAAAGGGGGCTACCCTACCCAGCGTTGGGGCATGACTGTTTCTCTTCTTTGTCAGCGCTCTCTGACATCCTGCAAGGGTCGGTCGCGATATCGACGGCAGCACCGGCGACCTTGGCCGCCGATTTCACTGCGACGGCGCCAACCGTAACCGCGGCATCCGCGAGCACCACGATCGCCTCGGCACGCTCCTGCGCGAAATCACCCGTCCTGTGGCCCGCGACTGCCTCTACCAATGGCACGCCACGGACCGCGCGCCCACGATCCTGCATCAGCTTTCCCTGGCAGTTAACCGCGGCCAAGGAATTGTCTCCCACTACCCCGCCCTGACCACGGACAGCCCCGCCCACACGCAGTCGGGCGATCAGACATTCCGGCACTATTTGTTAGCGCTGATCCTGGAACAGTTGCTCCCCATTGCACCGGAAACACGCGATCGGTTCGCCACCCTGCGCCTGAGGCGTCGAACGGGTGCTAGCGGGCAACGTCCTAGATCGCCACCTGCATTCCGTCGCCAGGGCCTTGCGGCAGGCCTGCGAACGGCACGATGGCTGGCGCACCCTGATCGGCAGCCTGACCACCCAGGCGCAAGGTCTGGACGAATTCACCGCTTTCCTGGCACTGCGCGCAGGCAAGCTCAAAAAACGACATCGCCGTCTCGGCTTCCCAACGCAAATTCTGCCAGGCCCTGATCAGCGTCGCCCTCAAGGAAGACCACCGGGACGGCCCAGATCGCACCGAACTACTTTCGGGCCGCTTCCCGCTATCGAGGTGGGTCCCGCCGGAAGTCTCCGAAATCATGCTCGACTCGCCAGACGGAAGCGGCGAGCCGATGGCTTCCATCTGGCCGGCGGAGGATCTCGATGCCGAGGGCGAGCTGATCGAGACCGGGGTCGATGCCCGGCAATCCTATTTCCATCAAAGCCTGCAGGCCGGCGCTGATATCTTGCTCAGCGCCGAAGAATTGCAGTTGCTGCCATGGTCCTGGGCGCGACCCAACCTTCTGGAACGCATCGCCCTGGAGGGCTTGATCGAGGAACTGATTCGGCGCATGGATGCCCGGGAAGCGCTGCTCGGTGCGTTGGTCTGGACGGCGAACGGAACCACCCGCACCGTGCACCTTGAGCGGTAGCCGGCTACCCTGCGTGGCTGATCCTCTCCCCGCATTTCGACAGAGCCGAAAGGATGCATATGGACGCAATTGCAGGTGAAGCCGATCCCTTCCCGGAGTTTCTTGAGAACCATCCATTCGCCGAGATTCGCCTGGGCGACGGAGCCAGCCTGATCCGCCGTGTGACCCACCGCGACATTCAGCTCTTTGCCGCGGTGACGGGTGACGTAAACCCCGCGCATGTGGACGCGATGTATGCAAAAACCAGCCGCTTTCACGAAATCATCGCCCACGGCATGCTGGGCGGCTCATTGATTTCGACGGTGCTCGGTACGCGGTTCCCCGGCCCGGGCTCGATCTATCTCGGGCAAACCCTGCGGTTTCTCAAGCCGGTTCATATCGGCGATACGCTGACGGTAACGGTGACGGTGAAGTCGTTGGATGCGGCCGAGCATCGCGTGCTGCTGGACACGCGCTGCGTCGACCAGGACGGCGACGTCGTGATTCAAGGCGAGGCGGAAGTCATTGCACCAACCGAAAAGCTGCGCATCCATCGCACCGATTTGCCCGAGCCGCTGCTGGCCGACAAGAATCTGCGCTACGACCAACTCCTCGCCGCGGCAAAGGATTGCCCGTCAATCAGGATGGGCGTCGTGCACCCCTGCAGCCGCGAAGCGCTCGAGGGTGCGCTGGACGCCGCCCGCTTGGGGCTGATCGAGGCTGTCCTGATCGGACCGGAAGCCAAGATCCGCAGTCTGGCCGGCGACTGCCATCTCGATCTCGGGGGGATCGAGGTGGTCGATGTGCCCCACAGCCATGCGGCCGCCGCCACGGCCGTCGAGATGGCCCGAGCCGGCAAGATCCACGCGCTGATGAAGGGCAGCCTGCACAGCGACGAGCTATTGACGCAGGTCGTGAACGCCCAAAGCGGCCTGCGTACCGCGCGGCGCATCAGCCACGTCCTGGTGCTTGATGTACCGCGGTATCCCAAGCCGTTGCTGATCACCGACGCGGCGATCAATGTAGAGCCGGACTTCGCCGCGAAAGTCGACATCGTGCAGAACGCCATCGATCTGGCCCACGCGTTGGGCATCGCCAAGCCGAAGGTCGCCATCTTGTCCGCCGTCGAGACGGTGACGCCGAAGCTGCGTTCGGCCATGGAGGCTGCCGCGCTGGCCAAGATGGCAGACCGCGGACAGATCACCGGGGGGCTGGTGGACGGCCCACTGGCCTTCGACAACGCCGTGTCGATCGCCGCGGCGAAAACCAAGGGGATCGAATCGCTGGTCGCCGGTGACGCCGACGTGCTGGTGGTTCCGGATCTGGATTCCGGCAACATGCTGACCAAACAATTGGAGTACCTCGGCGACGCCCAGGCGGCGGGCATCGTCATGGGCGCCCGCATTCCCATCGTGCTGACTAGCCGCGCCGATTCCGCCCATTCGCGTATTGCCTCGTGCGCAATCGCCCTGCTCTGGGAGAACCACCGCCGCAAGGCGCTGACCTGAGCGGCACCATTCCGGGGATTCGACTCCGAGTCCGAACTTCGAAGTACGCCACCGCACAGAAGGAACCCGCTTCGCAGAGTAGTTTGTAGTCTCGTGCGACAGGCAGTGATGGCCTCTTCGCGTGTCGGGTGGTGCGATTTTCTCGCGAAAGATATTGCCGTGAAAGCTCCAGGCCGCTCGGCCGGCGGCCTGGTCGATGGGCAACGTCATGAAGGGAAAGCCATGTACAAGATTGAAGTGCAGGAAGAAAACGGGCTCTGGCATGACATTCGCGGAGTGGACGGAAACATCCTGACTTTCGCGGCAGAGTCCGAGGCGCGGGCCGAGTTGCAAACGCGGTACCCGGTGCTGGTGAAAATGGAGCAATACGCCGGACCCAAGCGCACCCGCGTCCTGTCCATCTGGGACGATGAGCCAGATGGCGATTCCCGGCGCTAGCCCTTCCGGTTAGGCCAAGCCCGGCGGCAGACTCTCTCGTAGCCGCGCGGGCCGGCTAACTCCCGGCTCTACGGCTGGAGGCTGGCAGCGCCGCCACCACCTGCTGCACCTGCCGCGCCACCTGCCAGGCGGACAGGCCGCGCCGCAGCCAGCGCATCACCACGCGCGGCCTGACGATGACGAAAACCAGCGCGGCGCCCACCAGCCATTCCGGGTGGCGCTTCACTGCAAGGTAACCTTCATGGACTTTGTCGGCGACGCCGAAAAGTGGCCGCAGACGGTTCAGATCCTCCCGCAG
>JBAWHH010000726.1:0-1835 GCA_049593715.1 Rhodocyclaceae bacterium | reverse complement strand
CGCCTCGGGCCCGAGCAGGATGCCGACGACGAGGAACACGACGATGTCCGGCACCTTGATCCACACCGCCACCAGCCGCGAAAGCGTCCCGACAGCGAGCAGGGTGCCGAAGATCAGCAGGATGCCTTTGGCAGCATCAATCGCATTGGCGTTTTCCATTCTTGTCCTGTCGATATGAATGACGCGGGCGGATGGGTGGCGAGCCGTCCGGAAGATGTCTGAAAAGAGGTGCCGGCTCGGGGCCAGATTATAACGAGACGTCATCGCCAGGCAGGAGGAATGCCTTTGCCGAGGGGCCGGGGCGCAAGCTCTGGGTCGATAGAAGTTTTCACTGGCCCCCAATGAAAAGCCGATTCGCCGGCGGATGCTTCACTCCTTAAAATTTCCCACCGCAACCAGAAGACGCGGCGGCAAAGCGCAAATTAAACACAAGAGGGGGAGAAGCGTGATTCGGAGGAGCAAGGTGTTGGTGGCAGCGGCGGCGGTGTTTGCACCGATGGCCGCTTTGGCAACGAACGGAATGAACATGGAGGGATTCGGGCCGGAAGCCACGGCCATGGGAGGCGCGTCTTTCGCTTACGACAACGGCAGCGCCGGCATGATGAACAATCCCGCCACGCTGGCGCTGATGGCCCCCGGCAATCGCCTGGATCTGGCGCTCGGCATCCTCGGCCCGGATGTAAAAGCGCGGGCGGGCGGATCGGAAAAGGCCTCCTCGGGAGACGCCTACTACATGCCGGCTCTTGGGTATTTGCGCAAAGCCGGTTCGTGGACGTTTGGCGCCGGGGTGTTTGCCCAGGGCGGTATGGGCACGGAGTTTGGAAACAGCTCGTTTCTCAGTGCTGGCACCGGCAAGGAGCAACGGTCCGAACTGAGTGTCGGGCGCTTGATTTTTCCCTTGGCGCTGCAGGTCAATGACGCGTTCTCCATCGGCGGGTCCATCGACTACGTCTGGGCGGGCCTTGATCTGCGCATGCTGATGGACGCAGGAACCCTGGGCGCGATGTTCCAACAGCAGAGCCGGATCGGATCCATCACCGCATCGCCCGGCTTCCAGCAGCAACTGGGGCAGGCGTTCTCGAACGGCCTTCAGTTCGGTTATTTCGATTTCTCCAACGGAAACGACTTTACCGGTGCGGCGAAGGCGACCGGGTGGGCGGGCAAACTGGGCGCGACGTACAAAATCAGCCCGGCTTTGACCCTGGGCGCGACTTATCACAGCAAGACCAGCCTGGGCGATCTCGAAGCGGACCACGCGAAGCTGACAATGATTTTCCCCGGCGGCTTCGAGCAAACCCTGAATGGCAAGATGAAGATCCGGGATTTCCAGTGGCCCGAGATCTACGGCGTCGGCGTGGCGTTCAAGCCGATGGATTCGCTAATGCTGGCGGCCGACTACAAGCGCATCGGCTGGAAGAAAGTGATGAAGGACTTCAAGATGGTCTTCTCCAGCGGCGGCGAAACCCTGAACGCCAAGCTGTTCCAAAACTGGGACGATCAGGACGTGTTTGCGCTGGGCGGGGCCTATAGCGTCAATCCAGCGTTGACCTTGCGTGCCGGGTTCAACATTGCGAAGAACCCGATTCCCGACGCCAACTTGAACTATCTTTTCCCGGCCATCGTGAAGACCCACTATACCTTTGGCGCCGGCTATAAGCTGAACGAGGCGATGAGTCTCGATGGCTCGATGGTCTATGCCCCCAAGGTCTCCCAGACCAATCCCAATACGGGAGTGGAATCCTCCCATGCGCAACTGAACTGGCAGATCCAGCTAGCCTACCGCTTCTGATCGGTCGTAGCGTTGGGCGGGCCGGGAGGAACGATTCCTCCCGGCC
>JBAWHH010000725.1:0-8942 GCA_049593715.1 Rhodocyclaceae bacterium | reverse complement strand
CGTGGCTTTTCGAGTGGTGAAACGTAGACCGCGAGATCTAATGCGCGAGGCGGTTTTGCGCCCGGACCAGCCTTTCCATCGTGCGCAGAGCCGAAGGAGACAGATGGGTGGCCGCTTGAACCCATTCCTCGGTGACCGCCAGAAGTTCGTCCAATGGCACATGGAATGGGGTATGGAGCCGAGCGCGATTGAGGGCGCGCAGACCATTCGTGCAGTGGCGACGGCTCCTGAAAAGCTGCTTCACCGCTTCCGCGGCTTGGCCCTTTTCCGCCAGGACGTCCACCAAACCGAGTTCGTGCATTTGTTCGGCGGGAAGGATTTCTCCCGACGAGATGAGTTTGTCCGCCAAGCGGGTGCCACAGCGACGGGCGACGAACGAGTACGCCCCCATGCCGGGGAAAAGATCGAACAACACTTCGGGGAACCCCATCTTGGTGCCGCGCTCGGCAACGATCAACTGGCAGGACAGGGCCGCTTCGAACCCGCCGCCGAGGGCATCGCCTTCTATCATCGCCACCGAGGTGATCCCACGACCATACCCGCTGGCGCAGGCGTGGAGCGCTTGGCACGCGAGCCGGGCGTAGTCCCGCAGAGCCTCCTCGTCCTGCAGGCTGGCGAACTGATGGAAGAGGTGCAGATCACCGCCCAGGTTGAAGACGTTGGGAACACTTGATGCGACGACCACATAGTCGAGCGGTGCATCGCTTTGTTCGATGTCGCTTTGGAGATTCGTGACGTCGGTGAGCAAGTCCGTGGAGAAGCATGGACGGGGCTGGGCATGCATGTACGTCCACAGCGCCCGCTGCGACGAATCGAGGACCGTGGTGAGTTGCGGCGTTTCCCTGGATAAACCGGTAACGTCCGAACTGGCAGGTTCCGGTCGCACTACCAGCGGCAGTAATTGGATCGGGCTAAGCGTGGCGAGCATGGCAGGCTCCAAAATTGTTTATGTTGGTGGATGCGCCGCAAGCGCTATCGCGGGCTTTGCGGCAAACCGCGTCTCCTTCGGTTCGATGCCATTTTCTCGGGATTGAATTCTCCTGGTGACAGGATAAGGGAACGCAATACGTGCCTCTTCTGCTGCCGGGTGGATACCCCTCGGGTGCTAAAATTCGCTCCGGCTGTTCGACCCACGCGAGCTGTGTAGTCCGATTTCCGACATGATAGATGCTTGCTGTCCGGACGTTGGGGCGAGAGCAATTTCACGTGGGGGCGGAGGTCGTCGGTTGCGCTTTTGTCCCGCGCTCCGCGGGCGCTTGCTGCGGTCCGATGAGCAGGCAGAATTTCCGCCGACGCGCGGCCTGCCCGCGTTTTCCGGCGATAATTGACACCTGAAGTGGAACCGGAATCACCGAGGAAACGGCAGCTTGACCCTCAATACAAAATCCCAGTTCGAAGACTCAAGCACTCAGGTTGATATCTACACGGATGGTGCATGCAGCGGCAATCCTGGCCCTGGCGGCTGGGGCGCTATCCTCCGGGCAAATGGACACGAAAAAGAAATCTGCGGCGGTGAGGGGCAGACCACCAACAACCGCATGGAGTTGATCGCCGTGATCCGCGCCCTTGCCACCCTTAAGCGCCCCGTGCGGGCGCGGGTACACACCGACTCCCAGTATGTGCAGAAGGGGATCAGCGAGTGGATCCACGGCTGGAAACGCCGCGGATGGATGACGGCCGGGCGGCAACCGGTCAAGAACGTGGACCTATGGCAGGAACTGGACCGGCTGGCCGCACAGCATCAAATCGACTGGATCTGGGTTCGCGGCCACGCCGGCCATGCGGAAAACGAACGGGCCGACGAACTGGCTCGCCGCGGGATGGCGGGTTTGGTAAAGGAGTAGCGCAGGATGCGGCAGATCATGCTGGACACCGAAACGACGGGTCTGGAACACCGTCTCGGTGACCGGGTAATCGAAATCGGCTGTGTCGAGATGGTGAGTCGCAAGCTCACCGGGCAGCGGTTTCACCGTTACCTCAACCCCGAGCGGGAAGTGGAAGCCGGAGCCCTTGCGGTCCATGGTCTGTCCAACGAGTTTCTGCAGGACAAACCGAAATTCGGCGAAATTGCGGACGATTTCATGGAGTTCGTGCGCGGCGCACAACTGGTCATCCACAACGCCCCCTTCGACATCGGTTTTCTCAACAGCGAGTTGGCGCGGGCCGGCCTGCCGTTGTTGGAGGAGCTTACGAACGGTGTGGTGGACACGCTGAAGATGGCCAAGGAGCTGCACCCCGGGCGGCGCAATTCCCTTGATGCCCTTTGTGAGCGTTATCAGATAAACAACTCCCAGCGTACTCTGCACGGCGCGCTGCTGGACGCGGAATTGCTCGCTGACACCTATCTCGCCATGACCCGGGGCCAGGACAGCCTGGTCATGGAACTCGATCAGCCCGGCGCCCATGATGGCGCCGAATCGGTTGGCGCCGTGAGGCCCACGCTTGTGCTGGTGCGGGCCGATGCGCAGGAACTCTCGGCCCACGAACGGGTGCTGGACGAGATCGTCAAAGAAAGCAAAGGGCGTTGCCTATGGCGCGCAGCAGAAGCGGCTTCCGGATGAGCGGGCGAGTTTCCCCGCCCGGTTTGGCATGTCGTCGAGCCCTGCCACGAGCGGGGTTGCGGCGGAACGTTGTTCCCCCACATGAGGACAGAAAACCATGACGACCTCCAAACCCAACCAATCTCCGACTGAACCCCAGGCCGCGATCCCGGCCACCCTCATCCCGGGGGACGGCATTGGCCCCGAGATCGTGGAGGCGACCGTAGCGGTGCTGGACGCCCTCGGCGCGCCTTTCGTATGGGAAACCTGCATCGCCGGCATGGCCGGGATGAAGGAGTTCAATGACCCGTTGCCGGAACCCACGCTCGCCAGCATCCGCCGCACGCGGCTGGCGCTGAAGGGACCGCTGGAAACGCCGGTAGGGGGAGGTTTCCGTTCCTCCAACGTGCGCTTGCGGGAAGAATTCAAGCTCTACGCCAACGTGCGGCCGGCGCTCACCATCATTCCCGGCGGGCGCTACGACAACATCGACCTCGTGCTCGTGCGCGAGAACAATGAAGGGCTTTACGTCGGTTTCGAACACTACATCCCCATCGACGGGGACCCCCATGCCGTGGCCGTGGCTTCCGGGGTCAATACCAGGGCGGGATGCCGGCGTATCCTGGAATACGCTTTCGATTACGCCATCCGCAACGGGCGCAAGAAGGTCACGGTGGTTCACAAGGCGAACATCATGAAGGCGCTGACGGGCATCTTCCTCGAAACAGCCCGCGACATGTACGCCCAGCGTTACCAGGGAAAAATCGAGATGGACGAGCGGATCGTCGACGCCTGTGCCATGCAGTTGGTGCTCAACCCCTGGCAGTTCGACGTGATCGTGACGACGAATCTGTTCGGCGACATCCTTTCGGACGAAATCGCCGGACTCGTCGGCGGGCTGGGCATGGCACCCGGCGCCAACATCGGCGAACACGCCGCCATCTTTGAAGCGGTGCATGGTTCTGCGCCGGATATTGCTGGCAAAGGCATTGCCAATCCCCTGGCACTGATGCTGGCTGCGGCCACCATGCTCGACCATGTCGGGCGCCCGGACCTGGGCAGCCGGCTACGCCGCGCCATTGACGCCACGGTCAATACAGACAAGATCCGCACCAAGGACCTGCCCGAAGGGGCTGCCACCACCAGCGAGTTCACGGCGGCCTTGATCAGTCGGGCGCTCAACGGCTGACCGATGCACTTTGGGCGCGGCGGGGCTTGTCTGCCGGGTTCCCGGCGGTGCGCTCCGGGACGGCTTTCAGAATGCCGCGCCGACGGTATCGGCAGCCGATTCCCGCGGGGGCGATGGCCGTCAGGACTGCGGTAGCCAGGTTCGTGAGTCAGCGCTCCGCGTCGATACAATGCGCATCCGTGGGCGTGGAGGACTGGCTCGACAAGCACCCTCCTTCGTCATGCACGTCACGCTAACCTAGCGTCCTGTCTGGGCATCATCGAACGCTTCTTCCGCGACATCTCCACCGGGAGAATCCGCCGCGGGGTCTTCACCGGCGTAGGCGAATTCGTTGCCGCCATCGACGAATACATCGCTCACCACAACACAGAGCCCGAACCTTTCATCTCGACAAAAAGCGCCCCCGACACCCTGCGGAAGGTCATTCGCGCCAACAAACGCCTAAGATCCAAACAAAATGCAGCACTACACTAGCCTTCCGAGCATCGGTCGATGGACCGAGTGCCTTTGGCGGAGCGGGGGGCGTTTCCTGGATTAAGTCATGACTGCTTGGCTGTTGGCGTATGTGGGTTTAGGCGCGTTTGCAGGGTTTTTCGCCGGGCTGCTGGGTGTCGGCGGCGGCGCCATCATGGTTCCGGTGCTGACGACGCTATTCGCGGCCCAGGGGTTTCCCGAGGCGAGTCTGGTGCATCTGGCCCTGGGCACGTCCATGGCCACCATCATCTTCACGTCGATTTCCAGCCTGCGCGCCCACCACCAACGCGGCGCCGTGTTGTGGAAAGTCGTGCGGGACGTGGCGCCCGGCATCGTCGTCGGCACCTTGGCGGGGGCGCATTTTGCCGCTCGGGTGCCCACCAAACCGCTGGCGGTGTTTTTCGCCCTGTTCATCACCTACGTGGCGCTGCAGATGATCCTCAACGTCAAGCCGAAACCGTCGCGGGAACTACCTGGCCGGCTTGGCATGGCGGTGGTGGGTACCGGCATCGGCGCCGTCTCAGCCCTGGTGGCCATCGGCGGTGGCTCGCTTTCCGTGCCTTTCATGACCTGGTGCAACGTGCGGGTGCAGAACGCCATCGGCACCTCGGCGGCGATCGGTTTTCCCATCGCGGTGAGCGGTACCGTGGGTTACTTCTGGGGCGGCTGGGGTGAGACGGGGTTGCCGGAGGGGAGTTTCGGCTTCATCTACTTGCCCGCCTTGGCGGGAACCGTGGTCGCGAGCATGCTGGTGGCGCCACTGGGCGCTCGTCTGACCCACACCCTGCCAGTCGCGACCGTCAAGCGGGTCTTTGCGGGGGTGCTGGTGCTTCTCTCGGCAAAGATGTTGTGGAGCGTGTTCTGAGGCGGAAACCCCGGCGGGCAATGCCCGCCGGAGACTTCGTGAGCCTTGCGGCGGTTAGAAACCGATCTTGGCCCGCAGGCCCCATACCTTGATGTCGTCGGCGCTGCCGTCGCCGCCGGGGCGGCGGATCCACTGGAAGTCCGGCGTCAGTTCCACCGCTTCGTTGAACTTGTAGCGGTAGAACAGTTCGGCCTGGTCCTCGTAGCCCGCAGCGCGGTAACCGTCGATGTCCGCGGAGTCGCGGCGGTAGTCGCTGCTGGTGCGCAGCCGCCCCAGCGCCAGGCCGAGGGCATCGTCGGGCCGGCCCCAGCCTTTGCCGGCGAGTTCGGCGCCGAGGGTGAGCGCGCGGTCGAAGCGGACCTTGCCCGAGCCGTGGTAGCCCAGGCGGCTGAACAGGGTCAAGTCTTCCGTCAGCTTCTGGTCGATGGACGCACCCAGCCCGCTGTGGCGCCGCACGACGCCGTCGTAACCTTCGCTGCGGCCATTGGTCCAGAAATAGGCGCGGTAGTTGCCCGGCAGGTTGTTGATGGTCGCCGCCGTTTCCACCTGGCCGATGACGAAGGGGTCGGAGAGCGAGCCGCTGAAGTTGGCCCCCGGACCGGAGCCGAAGGCCCCTAGCGAGACGCCCCATTCCGCGCCTTCGCGGCGGCTGTTTTCGTACTTGGCGATGAAACCCGGCGTGAAGCCGTACTTGTCGGCGCCGATATCGCCGCCCGAATCCAGCAGGGGGTTGTGCACGAACACGTTGTTCATGAACCTGGACGACTCGTCGTCGGCGATGCCGTTCTGGTCGAAGAAGACGAAGGGATCGATCTTGCCAACGGTGAGGTAAAGGCTGTCGCTGCTCTTGTTGGCGCTGTCGCGGAACAGGGGCAGCTTGAGCTGATACCAGGCCTGGGCGAGGATGCCGAAGGAGTCATCCGGCACGTCGCCCACCTCAAAGGCCACGGTGTTGGCGGTGGACGTGTAGGTCGGGCGCAGGCCGACGCCGGTACCCTGGCCGAAGCGGAAATGGGTGAAAAGCTTGCCTTCGCTGTCCTCCGACGGCGCGATGGGCAGAGAAAGGGTGAGATCGCCGCGGTAGTTGTGGCGCGACTCGCGCTTGCCCGATGCGGTCCCGCTGGAGTCGGCTTTCTGCATGACGCCGGTGATACTCCCTGCGAACTCGACGCCCTCGAATGCTTTTACGAGCTTGTTCACCGCCTCCGGCACCGGCACGCCCGCTGTCTTGGCGGGCTGCGCGGTGTTCGCCGTTTGCGCCGGAGTCGCTTCAGGAGGCTGCTGCTTGCGCATTTCACGGTTTTCCTTCTCCAACGTCTCGACCCGCTCGGCCAACCGCTTCAACTCCGCCCGCAGCGCGACATTGTCGTCCTGCGCCAACGCCGGTGCGCCGGCAGCCGCGATACTGACCGCAAGGACGGTGGGAATCAGCCGCATGTTGGCCCCCCGTTGCTGCAGCCGAAGGCGTTGAGGAAAATGCTCTTGGTGGGGCGGCTTAGCCCGGAGATGAAGGGTCTCGGCGAGGGCGGCGGGGTGGCGGAGAGAACGTATTGCGTCATTGAATAACTCCAGAGATTTTGCGGTCTCCTTGGCTGGCTTGCCCGCGGCTGGCTGGCTACAAGAGAAGGATGAGAGGCAAGGCGAGAGCATCGGCGCCGCCTTGCGGGATGAAAACCGGGTGTCCGGTCGTTGCTGCCGTGAGGCAATAGCGCCGCTCGGGTCGTGCTGCGACCTGGGCGATCGGCTCGACGCGCAAAGTCTTCGAAGGACGAAGCCCAGCGCAGCCTGAGCGGCGCCAGCGTGGTGAAGTTCTGCTCGGCACCATGCGGTGGAGGTCGTTGCCGGGGCCATTTACTTTTCGTTTTATGTTAGTGCGAATAGTTCTCATTATATGGGTTCCACGATGCACCGGCAAGGGGGAATCCCCGGTCCGGGCTGGTTGCCTGGTCTACGCGGGACGAGGATTCGTGGTTTCGGTGCTGATGGAACGCCGCGGAAGCGCGGCGGACGACGGCCGGACGGGTCAGGTGCCTGAGGCCAGGCGCGTTATGAGATCGCGGGCGAATGCCAGAGGTTCGGCCGTGTCGGACGAGCGTTCCGGGAGGAAAACTTCGACACCGACGTAGTTGAAGCGGGGATTGCGCCAGATTTCTTCGGGAATTGCCATGTCCGCCAGCGCCGTCGGCTTGACGCCGTCCCCGGCTTGGCCAAGGGCGACGAAGCGGATTTTTTCTGCCGGATCGCCGGGTAGCCAATCAGGCGCGAACTGCGGGGCCAGGGAGGCGAACTTCCAGGGGGCGGAACAAATCAGGTCGGCGCAGGGGCCGCCCCGATCCACCCCGGTGTGCAGGTCGATCAACAGATCGTGATGTCCGAGCATGTGCGGCAGAAGCTGAAGATACAGGGCTCGGTGCAGGACGTCGTGGGAGAACTTCTGATCCGGCCGCGGGCGGCGACCGGACAGCCCCTCGGGGATCACCAACACATCGACGAGCTTTCGATCCAGGCTCGACGCAACCGCCTCGCCGAAAGCCCGTTCTTCGCGGTGGATTCCGATGACCAGCAGCGCCGGTGGTGTGCTCATGCCCGGCCCGGTCTCCCGCTCGGTGTCCGCCTCATTGGCCGGCGTCGGGCACATAGACCATGGAACCGTCCTTCATCCGGTAGGCGGTACCGGCCTTCTGGCCTTCTCCGTGGCCGATCTGGCCGCTGGCTTTGTACTTCTCGATCTTCTCGCCTTGCTTGACGATCATTTCCATGGAAGGTTTGCCGGCATCGGTGATGACCGTCACCTCCTTTTTCGCAAACGGATCGAGCAGCGGATTCTGCGCCACGGTGATCAGCAGCGCGGCGATGATCACCAGGAAAATGTCGATGAGGTTGACCACCGACAGGATCGGATCGTCGGACTCGGGTTCGCGCAGAAAATTCATCTCAGTTTCGTCCTTCGGCAGTCAGTCGTGTCGACAGCCAGGCCAGTTCCTCCGCCAGCCAGCGCCGCCGCACCGAGACGATCCAGAAGGTGATGGCGGCCGCGATCAGCGCCAGGATCACCGCCGAAAAGGCGACCCCCAGATTGTCCGACACCTGGGCGAGATTGCCGTCGGAAAGCCCCTTCAGCGCTGGCCCCATCGGGATCATGGTGGCGACCAGGCCGAGCATGGGCGCGACCCGCGTCGCCACGCGGGGCAGTTCCAGGAGCTTGTGGGCCATCAAGTCGAGGTCGTCACTGCTGACGCGCGTCTTTTCCCGCGCCCAGGCGACGAGGGGAAACCCCCGCACGTTTTCGAAAGACAGGCCATTGCCGCGGCGCTGCCACCACTGCACGGCGAAAGCGCCGAGAGAGAAAAAGGCATAGAGGAAGAGCAGGACAATCACCGCCAGCGTAGGAGCCAGGAAAACCTGGCTGACCTGGTACATCAGGGTTTCGAATACCCCTTTCATCGATTTCTCCTCGGTTGGTCGTTGGGGAAGTTGGGACGAAGCTTGGCGGGGGCGGCATTGGTCCCGCCCCCGCGCGGCGGTTTCATGCCGCCCCGGGCGCGGCGATGGCCCAGTGGTTGTCCAGCGCCATGTTCATCGGCCAGCGCAGCATCTTCGGCGGCTGTGCCGGATGCCAGCGGGCCACGCCGCGGGCGGCGCCGATGAACACACCGTTTTCGCCATCCTGCCGCCAGCCGGCCAGCGCTCCGGCGCGCTCCAGTTCGGCGATCACTTGCAGTTCGCCGGGAGCCTCGGGATGCCAGCGGAAAACCCGGTCGGCGCGTTCCCCATTGAGGTAGAAGCCGCCGTCCTGCCCCGGCACGATATCGCTGCAATAGCCCATGCCGAGAGGAATGTGGGTCGGTACTTCCAGGCGCTCACCGTCCCAGAC
>JBAWHH010000724.1:0-5400 GCA_049593715.1 Rhodocyclaceae bacterium | reverse complement strand
TTCGGCTCCGCAGCGGGCAGCCTGGCGGGAAGCATGCGCCAGCAGGGCCGCATGTGGGTGCTGCTGCCACCCGAGGCGGCGCCCAAGTAGCCCCAGACATTGGCCCGGAGACCGAATCGATGCACCGCTGCGAGGCGAGTGGCGGCGATCTGCACCCCGTCGCAGTGCATCCGTAGAAGCATCGGGGTGCGGCTACAACGGTAAGCGGCTGATTTTCAGAGGACCGTTCGAAAGGAATGGTAGTTGCTTTTACGCTCCGAATTCGTGCGTACGGAGCCATCATGGAGCAACTGAAATCCTCGTCTGATGTTTTGTTCGTCCTGCTTGGCGCCATCATGGTGCTGGCCATGCATTCCGGTTTTGCTTTCCTCGAGCTGGGGACGGTGCGCAAGAAAAACCAGGTCAACGCTCTGGTCAAGATCCTTACCGATTTCGCCGTCTCGACGCTGGCCTATTTCTTCATCGGCTACGGTATCGCCTACGGCACCCATTTCCTCGTCGGAGCCGGCGAACTCGCCCAGAAGAGCGGCTACGAAATGGTCAAGTTCTTCTTCCTGCTCACTTTCGCGGCGGCCATTCCGGCGATCGTCTCCGGCGGCATCGCCGAGCGCGCGCGCTTCTATCCTCAGTTAGCAGCAACTTTCCTGCTGGTTGGCTTCATTTATCCGTTCTTTGAAGGTATTGCCTGGAACGATCGCTTCGGTCTCCAACCCTGGCTGGAAGCGACCTTCGGTGCCAAGTTCCACGATTTCGCCGGCTCCGTCGTGGTGCACGCCGTGGGCGGCTGGGTCGGGCTGATCGCCGTCGTTCTCCTTGGCGCGCGGCGCGGCCGCTACAGCAGGGATGGCAATGTGTCCGCGCATCCGCCGTCCAGCATTCCGTTCCTCGCGCTGGGCGCCTGGGTGCTAACGGTGGGATGGTTCGGCTTCAACGTCATGTCCGCCCAGACGCTGGACAAGATCAGCGGGTTGGTAGCGCTGAACTCCCTCATGGCGATGGTGGGCGGCACCCTCGCGGCTCTCGCGGCGGGCAAGAACGACCCCGGCTTCGTGCACAACGGCCCGCTGGCGGGGCTGGTCGCCGTCTGCGCCGGATCCGACGTGATGCACCCAGTCGGCGCCCTGGTCACCGGACTGGTGGCGGGGGGGCTGTTCGTCTTCATGTTCACCCTCACCCAGAACCGCTGGAAGATCGACGATGTGCTCGGTGTCTGGCCACTCCACGGCCTCTGCGGCGCCTGGGGCGGCATCGCCGCGGGCATCTTCGGCGCCACCGCGCTGGGCGGGCTCGGCGGCGTCTCCATCGTATCCCAAGCCCTGGGCACCACCCTCGGCATCCTGGTCGCGGTCGTCGGCGCGTTCGCCGTTTATGGTTTGCTGAAGAAAACCACCGGCCTGCGCCTCGATCCTGAACAGGAATTCAATGGTGCAGACCTTTCCATTCACCGCATCACGGCGACGCCTGAGCGGGAAACACTGTGGTAGTGCTGATGATCAGAACAGGAAAGTCTGTAACAGCCGCAATTTGGCGCTAGATATCTCGCCTGCCTGACGCCCGTAACGGGGATCCACAGTAGGTGGAAGAGTGACGAAAAAGGGGGATCCTGGGGCGAACGACGTTGCCCGCGAAACGGAAGAAGGGTGAACTGAATATTTTCGGCCCCGGGAGTTTTCCCAAGTTGGGAAGCTGTTGCGGATCACGGGTAGGTATCCCCCGGGGCCCGAAATTGTGAACTGCTCAAAGCGGCTCCATGGCGCGCTTTTGCGCGCCTTTCGAGACCGGCCCAAAGAAGCCGGTGGACGGCTTGACGAGGCCGCGTGGGGAGTATCGGGCCGATCGGCTACGCGAGCGCATCGGCCGCCCGAATGGCTGGATCCGGCCGCCTGGCTGCGCGACATCCTGGAGCGGCCCCCTACCTACTCAGACAGCCAGTCGACTCTCTGCTGCCCCGGCGAGCGACCGCCTTACCCGACTAAAGCCTTGCCGCCAAGGTGGCCGGCTTGGACGCTCACGCCCGATCTGCCGCATCAATCGGCGGACCTCGTCGGACAGAATCACCACACAATTGCTTCTCCTTGGGGAATTGTTCATACCGTCAGATTGCGGATAGGCTAATCTATGCGGCAAACTACGACCTTGGTCAGGAATACCCACAATCTCATGCGGAGGGCATTCAATGGATAGCTGTTTGGGCTGGGCTTCTAGGACGAAGTTCTTCGGCCTGATGCTGGCGGCGTGTTTCTCGGTACTGGTGATCACGGGGTGCGCGACTAACCGTTACGCGCCTGCACCGGCGAACGCAGGCGCGGGAGACTATAGCTACGTTATCGGACCTGGTGACACTCTGAGCGTCACCGTGTGGCGCAATCCTGAGCTCTCTGCGTCGGTGCCCGTGCGCCCCGACGGGAAGATCAGTACCCCTCTGGTCGAGGACCTTTTGGCCATGGGCAAGGATCCCAAGACGCTTGCTCGGGACATCGAACGCGCATTGGCCAAGTACATCCGAGAACCCGTCGTCACCGTGATGGTGACCAACATGGTTGGCTCTGCCAGTGAGCAAGTACGGGTCGTTGGCGCGGCCACCAGACCGCAGGTGCTACCCTTTAAGCACAAGATGACTCTTCTGGATGTAATGATTGCAGTGGGGGGCCTCACTGATTTTGCCGATGGCAATTCGGCCACCATCCTGCGTACATCGGAAGGTAACAAGCAGTATTCAGTACGGTTGAAGGACCTTGTCAAGCGCGGTGATGTGTCGGCAAACGTCGAAATGCGGCCAGGTGATGTAGTAGTTATCCCGCAGAGTTGGTTCTAGTTTTTGGGAAGACTTGAAAGCCACCTCGTTGAACTTGGTGGCCAGCTTATTTTTAACACGGCTCACGCGACATTTACAAGATAGGTTTCCATGGATGATTTGATACGCCAAACGCTGAACATCCTCCGAGGTACTTGGCGCTGGCGTTGGCTAGGCATTGGGGCTGCCTGGGTTTTCGGAGTAGCGGGGATCTTGGCCTTAGGGTTGATCAAAGACAAGTACGAAGCCACGGCTCGAATCCAGGTTAACACGGAGTCGGTCCTAAAACCGCTGCTGAAAGACCTGACCGTTGATTTAAACCTCGATCAGCAGGTAGCAATGCTAAGCCGAACCTTGATTACCCGCCCTAACGTAGAGAAACTCGTCAGAATGGCCAACTTGGATCCGGATGGCAAGGGCGGAGAGGGGCGTATCTCCGACATAATCTCAAGGCTTCAGTTGACTACTGCAGGGCGGGACCCCCGGGAGAATCTCTTTATTCTTACTTACCGGGACAACGATGCCACACGCGCCAAGCAGGTGGTTGAAGCGCTTGGACAGATTTTCCTCGAATCGAATAGAACTCAGAACCGCCAGGACTCCGCTGAAGCCAAGGCATTCATTGAGTCGGAAATCAAATCTTACGAGAAGCGCTTGGAGGAAGCGGAAAATCGGCTAAAGGATTTCAAGGTTAGGCACCTTGGGCAATCCGAGGTGGGCGGCGACTATTTTCGCAACATGACCGAAATCAATACCCGATTGGACGAAGCGCGTCTTCAGTTGCGTGAAGCCGAGAATTCTCGTGACGCACTTCGACGTCAGATTGCCGGAGAGGAACCTGCCCTCGGTGGCCCAGCGCCCGAAATTGACTCTCGGATAGATGCGCTACGGCGCAATCTCGATGGCCTACTGCAAAAGTTCACCGACCAACATCCTGACGTGGTCGGCGCGAAGCGGGTACTCGCCGAGCTGCAGGAACAAAAGCGAAGGCAGGTAGCAGCACGCGCTAAGGGTGGGGCCGGATCGGAGATGACTTCTGACAACGCTAACCCGGTGTACCAGGAACTCAAGGTCGCTTTGGCGCGAGCAGACGCCAATGTCGCTTCGCTGCGGACAAGGGTGGCGGAGTACGACGCGCGGTATCGGCAGTTGACCGAATCCGCCAAAATGGTTCCTGAAATGCAAGCGGAGTTTGCCAAGTTGAATCGCGACTACGAGGTCAACAAGAAGAACTATGAGACTTTGTTGGCCCGGCGTGAGTCAGCAGATATTTCTGGGAAGCTACAGGACACGAGCGCTGCCGCAGATTTTCGCCTCGTGGATCCGCCTCGAGTGTCCGATAAGCCGGTCGGCCCAAATCGATTGATGCTCCTTCCTCTGGTGTTGCTAGGCACCCTTGGTGCCGGCATCGGCGTTTGCTTCGTTGCGGACCGAGTTTGGCCAGTCTGTTTTGATGGCCGATCACTGCGAGACCTTACTGGGTTGCCCGTGGTTGGTACTGTATTGTTCCGGGGAAATGAACAGACCACGCGCATCTCTCAGCGTAGAATGATCGCGTTTTTCTCAGCCTTGGGGGGCCTTATAGCGCTCTATGGTGTGACATTAACCATCTTCGTGTTGACTTCGGCACGTACTGTCTAAAGAGATTCTTAGTGAGCGTCATAGAACAGGCGGCAAAACGCCTCCAAGAACTGCGTAAAGCCGGCGTTGGGGTAGAGCAACCCGAGGTTCCACTCAAGGGCAAGCCAATTTCGGAATCGTCTTCAAAGGGCGATACTTCCGTACCTTCGCGACGGGTTGGTGCAGGTCTCTCTCCTCAAGGCACTTCGTTGGAGGTAAGCCCATCCCCAATTTTGAGCCCTCAACGGCAGGCGCGTAGTTCCTCAAGCGCCTCTGCAGAGAACAGGATTGTCATTGATTTGCAGGGACTTGCCGAAAAAGGCATCGTGACGCCAAGTGATCCTCGCGCACTGGTCTCAGAGGAGTTCCGGGTGATCAAGCGACCGCTGCTTCGCAACGCCGCAGGGAAGACAGCGGGAACAATTAAGAATGCGAACCTGATCATGGTCACCAGCGCACTTCCAGGGGAAGGCAAAACCACCAGCGCACTCAGTCTGGCCATGAGTATCGCCCTGGAGATGGACAAGACCGTTCTTCTGGTTGATGCAGACGTAGCGAAGCCTTCCGTCTTGCGCGTGCTCGGCATTGAAGAGCGCCGCGGACTGCTTGACGTGCTGGTAGATGACTCCGTGGATCTCAGCGACGTGCTGCTTAGGACGAACGTTGAGAATCTCGTGGTATTGCCGAGTGGTCGTACCCACGCCCGCGCCACAGAACTGTTAGCCAGTGACGATATGGCGCATCTGGTGGACGAAATTGCCGGCCGGTACCCGGACCGGATCATCGTCTTTGACTCCCCGCCGCTGCTGCTGACGAACGAAGCTCGGGTGCTGGCTGCTCACATGGGGCAAATTGTTATCGTCGTTGAATCAGGGCGCACTTTGAATAGCTCCGTCCAGCAGGCATTGACCACCATCGAAACCTGCCCCGTCAAATTGCTGATGCTGAACAAAATGCGAGGAGTTTCCACTGGAAACTATTACGGC
>JBAWHH010000723.1:0-4439 GCA_049593715.1 Rhodocyclaceae bacterium | reverse complement strand
CATCAAGCGCGCCAAGGACAAAAGCGACAGTTTCCGGCTGGCCGGCTTCGGCCACCGCGTGTATGAAACCTTCGACCCGCGCGGCAAGATCATGCGCGAGACCTGCTACGAGGTGCTGAACGAATTGGGGCTGCAGAACGATCGCGTGTTCAAGCTGGCGCTGGAACTGGAGCGTATCGCCCTGGAGGACGACTATTTCGTGAGCAAGGGGCTATACCCGAATATCGACTTCTACTCGGGCATCGTGCAACGCGCGCTGGGCATCCCCAAGACCATGTTCACCGCCATTTTCGCCATGGCGCGCACGGCGGGCTGGATCGCGCACTGGAACGAAATGATCTCCGACCCGGATCAGAAAATCGGGCGTCCGCGCCAGTTGTTCACCGGCGCGGCGCGGCGGGACGTGCCGCCGGTCGATCAGCGCTAAGGAAGAATAAGGTAACCGGCGTCAGCGTGGGGCGCCGGGTTCCGGCAGGACGATGTTGACTTCGAGCACCTCGAAGTTGTCCTGTTTCTCCACCGCAACACGAATGTCTTCGGGGTTGATCTTGATGTAGCGCGAGATCACCTCGATCAGTTCCTTCTGCAACATCGGCAGGTAGTCGAGTTGGCCGCGACCGCCGCGCTCGCGCGCCACAATGATCTGCAAACGCTCCTTGGCAACAGTGGCGGATTTCGGCTTGTTCCCGAACAGCAGATTCAGTAGCGACACGCTTATCTCCCGAACAGCCGCTTAAACAAACCGGGCTTGGGCAGGTCGACGAATCGCATGGGCAGAGATTCGCCCAGGAAACGCGAAACCACGTCGAAGTAGGCGTCGGCGACGTCGGTGTCCTTGAGGAATATCGTCGGCGTGCCCTGGTTGGATCCGTGCAGGACGTCCTCGGACTCGGGGATCACCCCGATCAGCGGCACGCGCAGGATCTCCTGCACGTCCTTGTAGGAAAGCATCTCGCCGTCCTCGACGCGCTTGGGCGAATACCGCGTCAGCAGCAGATGCTCTTTCACCGGTTCCCCCCCCGATTCTGCGCGTTTCGATTTGGCCTGGAGGATGCCCAGAATGCGGTCCGAGTCACGGACGGAGGACACCTCGGGGTTGGTCACGATCAGCGCCTCGTCGGCGAAGCGCAGCGCCATCAGCGCACCGGTCTCGATGCCCGCCGGGGAATCGCAGATGATGTACTCGAAGGCCATGTGCTCAAGCTCCTTGAGCACCCGCTCCACCCCTTCTTCCGTCAGCGCATCCTTGTCCCGCGTCTGGGACGCCGGCAGCACGAACAGGTGCTCGCAGTGCTTGTCCTTGATCAGGGCCTGATGGAGCGTGGCTTCCTTGTTGATCACATTGATGAAATCGTAGACCACCCGCCGCTCGCAACCCATGATGAGATCGAGGTTGCGCAAGCCGACGTCGAAATCGATCACGGCCGTCTTGAAGCCACGCAGCGCAAGCCCTGCGGCGAAACTCGCAGCGGTGGTCGTCTTGCCCACGCCTCCCTTGCCGGAGGTCACTACGATGATCTTGGTCACGCTTTCCCCTGTTTGTTGTCAGAGCCAGTGAATCAGCGACAGCGAGTACGAACTCCGCCTGCCCGCTCAATCCTTGCCCGTCAAATTGCGCATCTGCCTTGGTGTTCCCTTGCGCTCGCTCGCGCGGCGCAGCCCATCCCGCTCACGCAGAGTTCTCCACAACTTGTCAGCCTACACTGAGCGGCTCGATGACGAGCGCCGGATCCCTGTCTGCTATCGCCACCAGGCGCACCTGCGCCGGACGGTGATGGAGTTCCGGCGGAATGCCACCGCCGAAATTGCGATAAACGCCGGCTATGGACACCAGGTCGGCCTCGAAGCTAGTGGTAAAAATCCGTGCATTGGTGTCCCCCAGCGCGCCAGCCAGCGCCCGGCCCCGCAAAGGGGCATAGACGTGAATGCTGCCGTCGGCGATGATCTCCGAACCCGTGCTCGCCTGGGCCAGGAGAACAACGTCGCGGCCGCGGGCGTAAATCTGCTGGCCGGAGCGCACCGGACGGTCGATTATAAGGGTCGCGGAGCCGGCGGCCTCGGCGCGTTCCTCACCGTGGTCACTCTGGCGCGGCGCCGGGGGGGCAGGTTTCCGTTCTGGCTCCGCAGCGCGCCGGGCCGTGGGCCGGGCCAGGGACACGACGGCGAGGCCGATTTCGCGCGCCGAAGCGACGATCCGTTCATCCCCCTGGGAGACGGCGGCCAGCACCAGGCCGCGGTCGGCCAGCAAGCCGGCGATGGCGGACCAGTCCGGATCGGGGCCGCCGGGCTGCACGGCGGACAGATCGAGAACCGCCAGCTCCGCATCGAAAAAATCGGGCGCGCTGCCCAAAGTGCGCGCAATGGCGGCCTGCAGCCATGTCGGATCAAGGCTGGCCAGCATCAGGCGCACGGCCGGAACCGTGGCGCCTTTGAATTCGAGCGACGCGGACGCCGCATTCTCCATAGCCAAATTAGGTATCACCGCGACGCAAACCGGGGAAGTCTATCCGCCCCTCCCACGCGAAGCAAGTTCCCTACCGGGCCCGCGTCCGCGCCACGGGCCACCGGCGCCCTGCCCTGCCCGCCCCCGCGGCATAAAGGATTAGCTGCTTCGATGGACACATTGGGGTATCTTGGACGGTTGTCACTACTGCGAAAGCTAGGAACCCACCATGAGTGCCCAGACCCCGCATCGCTTCGTAAGCTTGTTGACGCGCCAATGCCTTGCCCTGATCCTCGCGGGGGGCCAAGGCAGCCGATTGTACGAATTGACCAAGTGGCGCGCCAAGCCGGCGGTGCCCTTCGGCGGCAAGTGCCGCATCATCGATTTCCCCCTTTCCAATTGCGTCAATTCCGGCATTCGCCAGATCGGCGTGCTGACCCAATACAAGGCCCACTCGCTGGTGCAGCATCTGGTACAGGGTTGGAGCCATTTCCGGCGCGAACTGGGCGAGTACCTGGAAGTGCTGCCGGCGTCCCAGCGTTCCGGGGGTGACTGGTACCAGGGCACCGCCGACGCCATCTATCAGAACCTCGACATCATCCGCACCCACAAGCCGGGGTACGTGCTGGTGCTCTCCGGCGACCACATTTACAAAATGGACTACGGCCCGATGCTGGCGTGCCACACCGAAACGGAAGCCGAAATGACGGTTTCCTGCCTCGAAGTGCCGGTGGAGGAAGCGGCACGGGCTTTCGGCGTAATGGAAGTGGACGCGCAGAACCGCGTCATCGGATTCGAAGAAAAGCCCGCCAAGCCGAAGTCGATCCCCGGCCAGCCCGGCCTGTGCCTGGCTTCGATGGGGAACTACGTGTTCAACACCGATTTCCTCTACCGGCAACTGATCGAAGACGCGGACGACGAAGAGTCGAGCCACGACTTCGGCAAGGACATCATCCCCAAGCTGATCGAAGGGCGCAAAGTGTTCGCCTATCCGTTCCGCGACCAGCAGACCGGCGCCCGCGCTTATTGGCGCGACGTCGGTACCCTGGACGCGTTCTGGCAGGCCAACATGGAACTGATGTCCGTCAGCCCGGAACTCAATCTGTATGACCTGGAATGGCCGATCCTGACCCACCAGGCCCAGTTGCCGCCGGCGAAGTTCGTGTTCAACGATCCGGACCGCCGCGGCATGGCGGTGGACTCCATGGTTTCCGGTGGCTGCCTGATATCCGGCGCGCGCCTGGAGCGGACGCTGCTGTTCTCCAACGTCCGCGCCCACTCGTACGCCGAAGTCGAGGATGCCGTGGTTTTGCCCAACGTCGACATCGGCAGTCGCGCCCGCATCAAGCGCGCCATCATCGACCGTGGCTGCCAGATCCCCAAAGGCATGGTGATCGGGGAAGACCATGACGAGGATCGCGAACACGGTTTCCGCGTTTCCGAAGGCGGAGTTGTCCTGGTGACGCCGGACATGCTGGGCCAGTCGGTTCATATCATGCGCTGACCCGCGGCCGGGGCTGCCGAAACGCGCCGAGGCCGCATCGTGCTGCCGCTGCTGGTTTTCGTTGCCGTCTCAGCCCTGGCGTTGGTCGTGGTGCTGGGCCACTGGGGCATTGGCGTTCCCGCGGCGTGGGCCCACGGTGCGCTGGCCCTTGGCATCGCACCGCTGATCCTCGGTGCCATGGCGTATTTCGTGCCCGTGCTGACACGGAGCGGAGCGCCTCCCCGCGCCGTCCGCTTCGCCCCCTTGCTTGCCCTTGCGGGTGGCGTGCTGGCAGTGCTGGCAATCGCAGGGCTCGCCCCGCGGCTCAGTGGCATCGCCGTGGCCGCCATGGCGGGTCTGGCCGCGGTGGCGGCAATCCTCTACTGGACCCTGCGGCGTGGCCGGACGACCCTTGGCCGGCCGCATCCCGGCCTGGCCTGGTACGCCGCCGCTTGCGGTTTTCTCGTCGCTGGCCTGCTAGCGGCGTTGGCAATGGCCGCATGGCCCGAGCAC
>JBAWHH010000722.1:0-1990 GCA_049593715.1 Rhodocyclaceae bacterium | reverse complement strand
GCTCCTGGCGGCGGGCGCGTTCCTGGGCCAGCCGCTGAGCCCCCAGTTGTTCCTGTTGCTTCGCCCGCTGTTCGGCTTCCTGCCGCGCATGGTCCTGGGCTTGCTGCTGGGCCCGTTGTTGCTCCTGGTCCTTTGGCGCCGGAGGGGCGTCCTTCCTTTTTCGCTCTCGCCCATGGCTGGGGCAATTCGGATCAGTATTTCCGGCCGGACAATTCTGCGCCGCAGCGTTTTGGCCGGGCTCTGCGGCAACGACAGACTGGGGCCCAAGCAGGGCAAGGCCCAGGCCAAGAACCAGTGCCTTGAAAGCAGACGAACTCATTCGGTTGTACCTCGATCAATACCAAACCGTGAAGAACGCACCGCCGGCCATCCCGGACGGTTTCCCGCGCAATTCTCGCGCCGCGGCCGAGCGGTTCAGATGCGCCGCCAGGTACGCAATTCTGGACCAGACGCGAACAAAAGGCTGGGGTAGGCGCGGCGGGGCGCCGATTTACCTGCCTCAGGCGATCAGCCCAGGAGGGATCGCGGCGGTCCGGCCGCCGCGAGAAGCCCCTGGTACCCGGCCCATTGGCTCGCGGGTACCGGCCGCGACACGTGCGGCCAGCTCTTATCGGGGACCGTAGAAATGATGGGGACGCGCACGGCGCTCATGGCGACGCTCGTCTGCCCAGCGCAGCCGCTCCTCCGCCCGGTGGAGACGGCGCTGGTCGCGCTCGATCACGTGACGCGGCGCGTGGTCGCGCAGATCATCCCGCAGCCGCCACCGGGCACGCTCCACCTCGGCACGCGCAGCACGGACCGAATCCCCGTATTGCGCCGGAACGAAGCGTTCCCCTTCGGCCGCATCCCGCCATGGCGCTCCGTCATAGGCCATTGCCGAAGAAGAGACCAACCCGACCAGCAGAGATACCAATAACGCTTTTTTCACAATTGACTCCCTTATCAGGCGCCATGACGGCGCGACGGTTTTACCGAGGCGCGAGGGTTGCACAACGAGCCCGTGGAGAAAGTGACGAATTGAACTTATGCACAAATTCCGCGGCGCGCAAGAACTCGAACCGCTTAGTCAGCATGCCGTTTCACCCAGTCGACGTAGCGATTCATCCAGCCCTGAAGGAATTGCCGGCTGCTATCGCCGATGTTGCCTTCGGCGTCGAACAGCCCCTCTTTCGCCTGGATGAAAACTTCCGGCTGGCCCAGCGTCGGCACATCCAGGTAGGCCAGGACATTGCGCAGATGCTGCTGGGCCAGGGCCGTGCCGATGGCGCCCACCGACACGCCCAGGACACCGGCGGGCTTGCCGGCCCAAGCGCTCTGGCCATAGGGCCGGGAAGCGTGGTCGATGGCGTTCTTCAGCACGCCGGGGATGGAGCGGTTGTATTCCGGCGTGACGAACAGCAGGCCGTGGGCCGCCTTGATTTCGGCTTTCAGTCGTGTGGCGGCCGGTGGCGGATTCCCGTCGTCGTCCTGGTTGTAGAGCGGCAGGTCGCCGATCCCCACGTGCTTGAATGCGAACTCCGGCGGCGCCAGCCGGGTGATGGCCGTGGCCAACTTGTGGTTGAAAGAGTCCCGGCGCAGGCTGCCGACGATGACGGCGATTTGATATTGGCTCATTGGTCTCTCCGGAAAGATCGAGGTTGTCGGGAAGGGAAAGGCTCATCCGTTTCGCTTGTGGCGCGGTCTCTTATGAAAAAGCGTACATGTCCATGGCGAGCACGCCGTATTGGTAGCTTCCATGTATTCGCTGCCCCTTTGGCGCGCTACCGGCCGCGCCCATCGCCACGTAGAGGGGCAGCAGGTGCTCCTCGGAGGGATGGTTGCGCACGGCAAACGGCGCCTCGGTGCGGTAATCCAGGAGCAATTCGCGCTCGCCGGCTTCGATCCGGCCATGGATCCATTCGGCAAACGCGCTGACCCAAGAGGGCACAGGTTCGTCGATGGACGCGCCGCGGTAAGCGTCGAGGTTGTGGGTGATGGCGCCAGAGCCGAC
>JBAWHH010000721.1:0-1588 GCA_049593715.1 Rhodocyclaceae bacterium | reverse complement strand
GAAGACGATGGGCACGAGCAGAGCGGCGCTGAGGCTGATATGGACCATTTTCATAGGTGTTTGTGTGCGTGACGCGGTTTCGTCCAGGCGACTCCCGGGCCCGTATTGCGCTTCGATCAACGGGGGCTCGGTAGGTCGTGATTTCTGGCGTCGGGGCGGTTGCGCCGCACGGTCCCCGCACCGCATGGCCCGACCGGAAGGCCACGCGGCGCGGGGCCGTTTGGGAGCGGGCGCAGTCTAGCGAGGGCTTGTTACAGTCCTCGGCCCGCGAATTGACTCATTTGGGCCATGGAAAGAAAAACCGGCCCGCGAAGGGGCCGGTCGAGGACTACACGGGGAACTACAGCTTTGACGGCATTGCACCGCCGGTGCAGTCGAGCAACTGATTGGTCAAAGGCGCGGCGGGCAGATGGCGATGCCGGGTTTCACGGCGCTGTCGGGCGAGCCTGCAGCAGACTTGGTGTGGATGTTGACGGGGTCGTTGTCCGCCGTGACCGTACCGGTGATCCAGTCGTGGCAGGCACCGGTGCCTACGCCGGTAAGGGACTCAGGCAGGGCGAGGATGCCCGTTCTTTGCTGACCGGCCGGCTCGGAAGCAAACACGGTGAAGGAGCCGTTAAGGGAATCGATGAAAGTCGGGTTGCTGAGGTCCGCCTTGAGTTGGCCGAAGGCTGCCCGCGCGCTCGCCGATGCGCCGTTGCGCAGAAGGGACGCCTGCTCGACCCAGTGATGGTATTTGCCGCGGATCACGTTGGCGACCGTCGGCATGACGCCGTCGATCTTCACCCAACGCCAGTTAGAACCGGCCTCGTTGGACTCCATGGAAAGAACGCCGACCGCATAGCGGTTCGCTCCGTGGAAGTTCAAGCAGTTCCGGACGTCACCCGAGCCATTGCCGGCGAAAACACGGCCAGCCGTCGGCGGGGTTGCGCCGAGCCCGCAGGCAGCGGTCAATGTCGCGTAATTGGCGTTGCTCGTCACAGTGCTGGTTGCGCCGCTGGAATCGGGCCCGGCGAATGATGTCGGGGACGGAGCAATGATGTAGCCGCTGAGGAAGTTAACGTCCGCAGTTCTCTGGCTGCCCGAAGCATCGCCTCGGCGAACGAGATAGATCTGCGTATCGGCGAGGGTTGGCGCAACGCCGGTGCGCATCAGATCGGTAACCTGAAGCAAGTTGCTCGAGTAGAGACCCGCTACCTGTCCGGCGGAAAGACTGGGGCGATTGGCCGAATCGGCGGTGGTCGTCACCGTCAAGCCCTGGGCACGCTGCAACTCGTTATAGAGGGCGAGCGAGACTGGAACGCCAAACATGAGCTGGTTCACTGTGGCAACCGTGGCACCGGGAACGCTCGAATAGCCGAAGATCTTCGGCTCGACGTCGGAGAAGCCGATGTCGGGCGTCACGGCCGCTGCCAAGCTGGGGCTCGACCCACAAGAGTAATTGTTGTACGCGATCAGGCTGCCGGAAGCGCCGACGGTCGCCACTGTCGTGCAGGAACCGGCCAACGAGGACAGGTTCACGAACGCAATGCCCGCACCACCGGTAGTGAAGGGAGAAACACCGTTCTGTGATCCGACGGCGCTGTCC
>JBAWHH010000720.1:0-4610 GCA_049593715.1 Rhodocyclaceae bacterium | reverse complement strand
GCGACGATCCACAGTGCCGCCGCAGCCAATCCGAGGGAGACGAAAGTCCACAGCGCCGTGGCCCAGGGCGGCAGCAGCCACAGCCGCAACTGCTGGGTCCGCTCCACCGGCCCCTGCCACGCCAGTTCGTGGCCGCGCCATTGCCAGGTCGGCAGCCCCGGCCCCGTCTGGATGCGCGCCTTGGGATCGGCCCGGCGGTACAGGCTGGCATCCGATTCCGAATCGGACTTGAGGATCTTCGAGTACTCCACACCCCCCCTCTCCGCCCGCTTGCGCGCCGGCTTCGCCGCGTCGGCGTCTTGCGCCCCGCCCTCGGCACTGGCGGATTCCGCCACCTGCTGCGCCGGTGCCGGGGCGGGCGCCATGGCCGGGACCGGTTCCCCCAACGTGCCGAAGGTCAGCCCACCGCCCTGGGTTTCTACTTTTTCGAGGGACGGATAGATGGCCTGGCGCACCTGGGCGACGGCGAACGGCAGCAGCACCAGGGCCAGCAATACCAGGATGGCCCGCTTCGACCAGATGGCCAGGGTGAGCAGGCGCCCGCCCGGCAACACGCGTTGCAACCCGATCAGCCCCAACAGCACCGGCCAGAGCAAGCGCGGTGCATCCGGCGCCTGCCAGGTCAGCACCAGCGCGGCGGCGAACAGCGCACCTGCGCCGCGGCCGAACAACCGCCCCGCCGCCAGGGCCGAAATGAGGACGAAAAAGAAATCCCACAGGTTCCACGCCGCCAGCCACGCGCCGCCGGCACGGTCCACACCGCCGGCGTGGAGCAGCCGCCACCCCGGCGGCAAATGCAGCCGGGCCGAAACGTTGGAAAAATCCGCCTGCCAGGCGGTGGCGGGAAGCACGGCAGTCGGGCTGGTGATGCGGCTGTCCGCGGCGATGTTCGCCTGGCCCTGGCGCACTTCCACGCCGTAGGGGCTTTTCTCGTCCATGCGCGTCACCAGTTGATCCAGCCCGTCCACGGCCACCCGCCCCAGCACGATGGGCGGTGCGACCTCCAGCCGCCAGGAGCGCGAAATTCGGCCGGTGATGCTGTCCTGCAGGGTGTAGCCGCCGCCGTCGAAGTCGAGCCAGATGCGCCGCGCGAGGCGCAAATCGTCCGGCGCCGGGTCGGGATCGCCGCGGCGGGTCTGCTTGATGCCGAATGTGTCGCCCGGTTGCAGGCGGTAGGCGGGATTCGCCTTCCAGTCATCGGGCATGCCGGTCTGTTTCGGATCCACCGCCGTCGCGCCCTCGATGGTCACCAGCCGCACGTCGTTGTGGGCGCGGAAAGACCAGATCTCTTCCGCCTCCCCAGCCTCTTTGGGCAGCGCCAGGGCGCTGGCCGGGGTCATGCGCCGGCCGGTAACGGAGAGCGACCAGTTGCCCGGGCGCAATTGCACCCGCAGCCGGCCGTCCGGCGCCAGCCGCGCCGGCAGCGGGCTTTCCAGGGCCAGGGGTTGGAACTCCGGCAACAGGGCAGCGGGCAGTGTGAGCTCGCGCGGCCGCCCGGCAGCGGCAATCTCGTAGCGGGTGGTGACGGTCATCGGCACGTCGTCATCCACCAGCCGAAACACGCGCAGCGACAGGGCATCCGGCGCCGCCTCGGCATCGCCGCGACGCAGCCACAGACTGCCTTCAGCGTCCGGATGCGCAGCAATGGCTTTCCCCTCCACGATCGCGCGCACCACGCCGCTGGCGGGAGGCAGAGGCAGGCTTTGGGGCAGTTCGCGCCAGCGGAAACTGCCGCTGATCACATGCTCGCCCGGCGGCAGCAAGACGTAGGGCCGGTCGTCGCGGTTGGTTACCGACAGGAGGGCATTGCCGGCCCGCACCTCCTGCGGCCAGCGCTCGGCGTCGCCGGGAAGGGCGACCGGCGTGTTGCGGGTGAAGGCGTGGACGCGGTAGCGGAACGTCCCGCCAGCCGCCTTGAGATCCAGTTCCAGTTCGGAAGGCCAGGCGCACTCCCGCGTCTGCGCGTCGTCGAAAGCCGGCGGACAGGCGAACGCCTCGTGTCCGTCCATCACCCAGGGGATCCACGTCTTGAGCACGTCCGGGACCGAATCCTTCGGCAACGGCGCCGCGGCCAGAGCAGCGGCAAACAGCAGCGCGAACAGGGCAAGAGCGGCACGCATGGTCGGAAAACCTCGATGACGGCATGGCCGCCATGATACCGGCAGTTGTCATGTTCCCGCCGGCTGGGCACGGTCAATGCGGGCCACGATTCCTGGCAAGGATCAACCGTCACTGAGCCTGCATTCGATCAGTCGGGACAGCATTTCTCCCCAGCAGGGCAGGTTTGATTGCCCGGAGCCAGAAAGCACCATCACACCACGCCGAATACTCGGTTCCGGCAAATCTCGGCCTCGCCGAGGCCGATCCGCTTGGCGGAGCCGGCGCCGCCGTGTCTGTTACTGTCTTGCCCAATACTCTAGTCATCGTTAGACTATCTGAACGGTGTCGCAAGCATCAGAAAAGTTGCCGGTCTCAGTGCTGCGGGGGGTCCATCGAACGCTGCGTGGAGGCGGCTCGCTTTCGGTTGCCCACTGGCGCAACGACATCGAGACCCGGCGCGGGTGTTCTATATCGATCCCGCTGCGGCCTGCGCAGTGTTTCCCCCGGATGGAACACTTCCGTTTGATCGCTAGACGCCCTTCCCTGCCTGGAGTCCTCCCATGAAGATCCTGATCCTTTTCAATCGCGAACCGTACGACAGCACAGACGTGACCTGGAACGGCCTGCGGCTGGCCGACAAACTGGTGGACGGCGGCAGTGAAGTCCGGATCTTCCTCATGAACGACGCCGTCGACATGGCGCGCGATGTCTGCCGGCCGCCGGAAGGTTACGACCAGGACCTTTCCCAGATGCTCAAGGCCCTGATTGCCCGCGGGGTCGCGGTGAAAGTGTGCAGAACCTGCATGGCTCGCTGCGGGATCTACAAGAACCACCCGTATTTCGCCGGGGCCGAGCATTCGACCATGCAGGCCCTGGCCGGCTGGGTTGTCGATAGCGACAAGGTGATCACCTTCTGAAAGTGCCGTAAATCCTGCCGGCTACGATGGTGGTATGACAGCGCCCGCGGACGCTGGATCGGTGAAATCGAACATCGCCGGCTATCGGCGTTGCTCGCGCCCGGGATCCGGATTCGAGCTACTGCCGCGCCGATGCGCTGAAGCGGCCCTTTGCCGACGACCCGTAGCTTGTGTCCGTTTCGGCTATATTCAGGCCGTGGCGCCAGGGGCCACAATGCTGTGCCGCCGAAACGAAGAGTACCCGCTCGCGGCACGCTGGATTGGTCTTCTCGGGCATTGCGGATGCGCGCCGGAAGCACGATCGACTGCTGGAGCAAGGTGCCTCCCCAGCATGGCGACGGGACGCCGGCCTGGCTGGCCGAGCGAGCCAATGGCGCTGGCCACCTGGCACTACCGGACTTCGGATTGGATCTCTCCTACCATGCCCCATCCATCTGCGTGACCTGCCGGAACTCCAACTTGCGGGCCGTTCCATCGCCGTCGCGAACCATTGCTACGGCTGCACCGCCGGGCAGGGATCGAACTGCGGCGGGGCGCTGAGCGGCGCCGTTTGAGACCATGCTGCTGTCTGTCGTCATTCCGACCCTGAACGAGGCGCAGCGGATTGGCGACCTCCTCGCCGACCTTGCCCCCCTGCGCGCGGCGGGCGGGGAGGTCGTCGTGGCGGACGGCGGAAGCACGGACCCAACCGTCGCACACGCCGCTTCGGCGGCGGACCGGATTTTGACCGCCCCGCGGGGGCGCGCCGCCCAGATGAACGCCGGGGCCGAGGTGGCACGGGGCGAAGTCCTCTGGTTTCTGCACGCCGACACCCGCGTGCCGCGGGGGGCGGCGGAGGCGCTGATCGCCGCGTGCGAGCGGGGCGCGCTCTGGGGGCGTTTCGACGTAAGGCTTTCCGGCCGGCATCCGCTGCTGCGCCTGGTGGAGCGCGGGATGAACTGGCGCTCCCGTCTCAGCGGCATCGCCACCGGCGATCAGGGCATCTTCGTTCAGCGCGACCTTTTTGCCCGCATTGGCGGCTTTGCGGACCTCCCGCTGATGGAGGACATCGAACTGACCAAACGACTGCGCCGTCTCGGCCGTCCCGCCTGCCTGCGCCCGGCCATTGTCACCAGCAGCCGGCGCTGGGAGGAGCGGGGCGTGGTCCAGACCATCCTGCTGATGTGGCGCCTGCGGCTTGCCTACGCCCTTGGTACCGATCCGCAACGCCTTGCCCAGCGCTATGCAAAATGATGCGAACCTCGGCGGCACGCTGATTCTCTTCGCCCGCGAGCCGGTTCCGGGAACGGTCAAGACGCGGCTTATCCCGGCGCTGGGACCGAACGGCGCGGCGCGGCTCTATGAGCGGCTGCTGGCCCTGGCCCTTGACGCAGCCCGCGCCACGCCCTGTGCGCGGCGCCAGCTCTGGAGCGCCGGCGCCCCGCCGGGTGGCGGCCGCAGTGCCGGGTTGGCCGCCGCCTACGGGCTCACCTGGCATCCGCAGCCGGACGGGGATCTGGGGACGCGGATGGCAACCGCCCTGGCCGCCGCGCTCGCCGCGACCAGCCGCGCGGTCCTGATCGGCAGCGACTGCCCCGAGTACGATGCGGCTTA
>JBAWHH010000719.1:0-5882 GCA_049593715.1 Rhodocyclaceae bacterium | reverse complement strand
ATCTCCATCTGCAGGAAGTCGGCCGAGTTGGGCCCGTACGGCGCGACAAAGTAGTGCGTACGGCCAATGATGCGGGTGGCCAGCAGTTTTTGGCCCCCGAAGGTCTCGGCGAATTCGGCGGGATCTTCTCCGCAGGCCTGCCAAGCTAGATTGGCCCACTCCTCGATGTCTTTGGAGACGCGCTCGCCAGACGCGGTGACCACGCCGCCGAGGCGATACCAGCGGCTGCGGCTCAGGGCCTGGTTGAACTGGATGCCGGGCCACAGCGCATTGACCGCGGCGAGAAACGCCCCATGGTGCGGCCGCGGCGGATGTGCGGCACAGATGGCCTCCACGTCGGACGACGCCCTGACCATGTCTTCGATGACATTGCCCATTCTCTAAACCTCCCGGTGGACTTGCTCAAGCCCGACTCGCCCGGCCGTCGACTTGGGCCATCGGCGGGGGTGGGCATGTTGGCCGCGCTTCAGTCGTCGTCCGCGACCGTCGCGAATACTACGCCGGTTGCCCCTTCGATGTCGGTGGTGAGGCTGACGCAGTGGTCCCGCGCGTCGGCCAAATAGACATTGAAGCCTTCCCGCTTGAGCGCGGGCGCCAGCCGCGCCGGAATATCATCATCCCCACAGAGGGTGAAGAAAAGGTCCGGATACGCCTGGCGTAGCGATGCGACCGTCGTTTCGTCCGCACCCTGGCGTTCGACTGCATCGGTGATGGAGACGAGAAGGGGGAAATCCATCACGCTTCCACATCCTGAGCGAAGCGCTCCAGGCTGGCAGCGGTGACGCCCATGATCTTCGCCAGCCAGGGCGGCGGCGAGGCCATGGACGCCTGCAACCGGGCCAGCGCGGCCAGCGCCGGCCCCCCTTCGGGCCATTTGACGGGGTGGATGTCGGCACGCACCACTTTGGCCGCCGCCGGCCCGCCGATGGAGTGCACGTAGACCAGATGGCAATCGGAGATGAGTTGCGCCCGGGCGGCATTCTTGTCCTCGGCGTCCTCCGCATTCAGGGTGGAGCGCACGTCGATCAGGCGCGCCTCGTCCCGCGTCACCTGGTAGACGAGGAAGCGAACGCAGGATCCGAAGTGGCCGTCCACCATCTCCCCATTATTGGAGGCCATGGCGACGCGCAACGATCCCGGCAGATCGCCGTCGGCGTAGGCCACCGGAGTGGGGACCGAGGGATCCGCCACCTGTTCGCCCCAGAGGTAGCGCACAGCCGACTTGATTTCGTCGCCGGCCACGTCAGGCTCGACGACTTCGTCGCCCTGCAACAGGGCCTTGAGGTCGCCCACCGTGACCCGGGCAAGTTTCTCCTCCGTAATCGGTTCACCCAGCTTGGCGCCTAGCGCCAGCACGAAAGCGCGAACGTCCACGCCCTCCAGGGCCCGCGCCGCCATCCCTATGCGCAGCGCCACTTCCCGACTCATCGACTTTGCCTGGACCACGATGGATCTCCCTCTTTCAGGCGTCAGGCCGCCAGCGGCACGATGCAGGATTCGCCCGCGGGGCAAGCCACCACGCACTGCGGCTCGTCGTGTTCGCCTTCGCACTCGTTGCAGGTGTCCTTGTTGATCTTGTAGATCCCGCCTTTGACGGTAATGGAGTTGGTCGGGCACACGGGCTTGCAGTCACCACAGGACGTGCATTCCGCCATGATGATTTTCATTGCCATGGTCTATTTCCTTGATAGGTCTTTGATGAATCCCGGTCCGCGCTGCGCCGGGATCATTCCGCCGCGTCGAGGCGCTTGGCGCGCAGTGAGATCGGCAGTTTGGGCTCGCCGGCCATCGGCTCGATGTAGTACGCGCCGCCGTTGTTGAGCTTGAGTTCTCCGCCCCACTTTTCCGGGGTGTTGAACTCGATGCCGACGATGGCGTCTTCCAGATCGCGCTTGGGCAGGT
Source organism: Rhodocyclaceae bacterium (assembly GCA_049593715.1). Taxonomy (GTDB): domain Bacteria; phylum Pseudomonadota; class Gammaproteobacteria; order Burkholderiales; family Rhodocyclaceae; genus JBAWHH01. The sequence continues at coordinate 3,980 of JBAWHH010000719.1, read as the reverse complement.
AAAACACCAACTCGCCCTCTTTCTTGCCGCGCCGAATCATTATGTTTGCCATGCTTCCTCCGCTGTTGTCGCGCGAGGCCGGTTGCGCGGTGCAGCGGCGGGATTCCCGCCCGCGAGGGACTGGAAAGCCCACCACTGCCGCGGGGGGAAGCCCCCCCGCGCCGCGCCGCCGCCCTTAGCGGACGAGATCGTAGTTGTAGTCGGTCTCGCCCATGAAGCGGGTTTCGTCGTCCAGCCGCTCCAGAACCGCATTGACCAGGGTGGTGAGGATGGTCATCGCCCCCTCGTAGCCCATGGTGGTGGCGCGGTGCAGGTGATGGCGGTCGAAGATCGGGAAGCCGAGACGGATCAGCGGAACCTCGAATTCCTTGCCCTTGTGCAGCGTGTCGCGCTGGATGTACTTGCCGTAGGAGTTGCCGATGAGGAAATCCGGCTTGTCCGTGAAGCACAGCGAGCGCAGGTGCCACAGGTCATTGCCCGTGTAGACCTTGGCCTTGGCGCCATACGGCGACGACGCCAGCAGTTTTTCCATCGCCTTGGTCCACCGCTTGCTGCCGTTGTGGCTCAGGACGTGGGTCGGCTCGGCACCGAGTTCGAGCAGGAACTTGGTCAGGCCCATGACGAAGTCCGGATCGCCGTAGAGCGCGAAACGCTTGCCGTGCAGCCAGGTGTGCGAGTCGGTCATCATGTCCACCAGCCGGCCGCGCTCCTTGGCCAGGGAATCGGGAATGGCCTTGCCGCTCAGTTCCGACACCTTCATCAGGAACTCGTCGGTCCATTCCAGCCCCATCGGGACGTTGAGCTTGGGCAGATCGTGGTTCCAGGTTCCCTCGACGAACTTCTTCGTCTTGTCGAGCTGGAACGGCTGCAGCAGCAGGGTGGTGATGCCGTTGGGCGCATCCTTCACTTCATCCTGCGTGGTGCCGCCGGCGTACATGCGGAAGCTGCCGTCCGCCGGGGTGTCGAGCACTTCCGTCGGATCCGACAACAGCGTGTGGGGCACGTCCATTTCGGACAGCATGCGCTTGATGACGCGGAAGTTGCCCAGGTAGGTCTCGAAGCCCGGCACGATGTTGAGCTTGCCGTTCTTGCCCGGTTCCTTGCCTTCCATGGTGTTGAGGGTGAAGTAGCGGATCACCCCCTCGAACATGTTGTCCCAGCCGGTGGTGTGGGAACCGACGAAGCTGGGCGTATGGGCATACGGCACCGGGAAATCTTCCGGAATGTGGCCGGCCTTCTTGGTGTTGGTGATGAAGGCGTTCAAGTCATCGCCGATCACTTCCGCCATGCAGGTGGTGGACACGGCGATCATGTCGGGCTTGTACAGCGCCTTGGCGTTTTCCAGGCCGTCGAACATGTTCTTCTGGCCGCCGAACACCGCCGCATCTTCCGTCATGGAGTCGGACACGCAGGCGATCGGCTCCTTGAAGTGGCGGTTGAAGTAGGTGCGGAAATAGGCGACGCAGCCCTGGGAGCCATGCACGTAAGGGAGCGTCTTCTCGAAACCGAGGGCGCACAGCACGGCGCCGAGAGGCTGGCAGGCCTTGGCCGGGTTGATCGTCAGCGCCTCGCGCTTGAAGTTCAGCTCCTGATACTCGGCGGTCGTCGTCCACAGGAAGGTCTCGTCGATCTTGCCTTGGGGAATACGCTCTTCGAACTGGTCCTGCTTGTTCTTCAACGACACCTTGTAGTCGTCGTCCCGGAACAGCGGGTAGCAGGGCTTGATGTTCTCGACTGCTTGACTCATTACTATCTCCTTGACCTGGACCGCCCATCTGCGGATCGCAGGTGTAGGTTCAAACTGCTTCTTGGGCGGGGCGGCGAGCGCCACCCCGCGCCCATCTTCTTTACGCTGCAGCCTTGAGTTCAGCTTCCGGCTGCTTCAGCCACGGCGGCGTCAGCTTGCTCCAGCACGGGTTATTGACGGTCATGTCCATGTCGCGGGCGAAAATCGCGAAACCGTCGTAGCCGTGGTAGGGGCCGGAGTAGTCCCAGGAGTGCATCTGGCGGAAGGGAACGCCCATCTTCTGGAAGATGTACTTTTCCTTGATGCCGGAACCGATCAGGTCGGGCTTGACGCGCTTGACGAATTCCTCGAACTCGAAGCCGGTGACGTCGTCGTAGAGCAGCGTGGCGTCGCCCATTTCCTTGATCGTGCGGTCATAGTCATCGTTGTGGGCGAACTCGTAGCCGGTGCCCACCACTTCCATGCCCAGATCCTCATAGGCGCCGATGACGTGGCGCGGACGCAGGCCGCCGACGTAGAGCATCACCCGCTTGCCCTGCAGGCGCGGCTTGTACTTGGCGATCACGGCGTCGTACTCAGCCTTGTACTTCTCGATGACGCGCTCGGCGCCTTCCTTGATCTTGTCGTCGAAGAAGGAGGCGATGTGGCGCAGGCTCTCGGCGATCTTGGTCGGGCCGAAGAAGTTGTATTCGGTCCATGGGATGCCGTACTTCTCTTCCATGTGCCGCGAGATGTAGTTCATCGAGCGGTAGCAGTGGATGAGGTTGAGCTTGACCTTGGGCGTCAGTTCCATCTCGGCGATGGTGCCGTCGCCGGACCATTGCGCCACGACCCGCAGGCCCATCTCTTCCAGCAGGATGCGCGATGACCACGCGTCGCCGCCGATATTGTAGTCGCCGATGATGGCCACGTCGTAGGGCGTGCCTTCGAAAGCCTGTCCGTCCCGGTTCGATACCACCCAGTCACGGATCGCATCGTTGGCGATGTGGTGGCCGAGGGACTGGGACACGCCGCGGAAACCTTCGCAGCGCACCGGCACGACGACCTTGTTGATCTCGGCGGCGGTCTTCTTGGAGACGGCCTCGATGTCGTCACCGATGAGCCCGATCGGACACTCGGACTGCACCGTGATGCCCTTGTTCAGCGGGAAGAGCATCTCGATCTCGCGCATGATCTTGGTCAGCATCTTGTCGCCGCCGAAGACGATGTCCTTCTCCTGGAAATCCGAGGTGAAGTTGATTTCGCTGAAGGTGTTCACCCCCGTCACGCCGACGTAGTAGTTGCGGCGGCCACCGCGGGAATATTGGCCGCAGCCGACCGGGCCGTGGGAGATGTGGATCATGTCCTTGATCGGACCCCACACCACGCCGCGCGAACCGGCGTAAGCGCAACCGCGGACCGTCATCACGCCCGGCAGGGACTTGCGGTTCGAGGTGATGCACTTCTTGGACTGCTCGAGGGATTGGTCATTGACCGCGAGGTGCTTGGTGCGGTCTTTCTTGGCCTTCTCGGGATAAACTTCCAGCACCTCCTGGATGAGGGCTTCCGTTTCGCTGCGTGTCAAACCAGCCATGCTTGTCTCCTGGCGCGCCGCCACCCATCTGTGGCCGGCACGCTTGAACAGACTTCCAACCGGGCGCACCGCGCCCGGTGCCTTGCCCTATCAGGCCGCGACGGTGAGTTCCGCAGCGGTCTTGCCAATGATGCTGGTGTCTTCGACGTCCATGATGCCGAACTCCATCAGCAGCGCTTCGAGTTCGTCCATCGTGATCGGGGTCGGGACCACGAACTTCTTGTTTTCGATGATCTTCTTCGCCAGATTCCGGTACTCGTCGGCCTGCTTGTGCGCCGGGTCGTATTCGATCACCGTCATGCGGCGGATCTCGGCGTGCTGCACAGCGTTGTCGCGGGGGATGAAGTGGATCATGTGGGTGCCGAGCTTTTCCGCCAGAGCGATGATCAGTTCGTCTTCGCGGTCGGTATTGCGGCTGTTGCAGATCAGCCCTGCCAGACGCACGCCGCCGGAATTGGCGTACTTGACGATGCCCTTGGCGATGTTGTTGGCCGCGTACATGGCCATCATTTCGCCCGAGCACACGATGTAGATTTCCTGGGCCTTGTTCTCGCGGATCGGCATGGCGAAGCCGCCGCACACGACGTCACCGAGCACGTCGTAGAAGACGAAGTCCAGATCCTCGTCGTAGGCGCCTTATTCTTCCAGAAAGTTGATGGC
>JBAWHH010000718.1:0-13465 GCA_049593715.1 Rhodocyclaceae bacterium | reverse complement strand
GAACCTTCGTGTTTTCCTGCGTGTCCATGCCGCCGAATATCAACGAAAAAGGGCCTCGGCGCAAATGGCCCGAACGCAATCACGCCGAGCGCGATGTCAGGGATGCAGGCAGACGCGCGGCGCGTGCGGTTGGCCCTTGCCGATACACGTGAACCCACGTGCTTTGCGCTTCCAAGCGATGAACGTATACGAAAAAAGCCGCCCAGAGGCGGCTTTTCCAGCAAATCGAGATCTGCGTCCCAAACTCCCTAGCGCTTTGAGAACTGCTTGCGCCGGCGCGCTTTGTGCAGACCGACCTTCTTGCGCTCTACTTCGCGCGCATCGCGGGTGACAAAACCGGCCTTCGACAGCGCAGGCTTGAGCGTCTCATCGTATGAGATGAGGGCACGAGTGATCCCATGCCGAACCGCGCCAGCCTGCCCAGATTCGCCGCCACCAGTGACATTTACGAGAATATCGAAGGTAGTAACGTGCTCGGTAAGTTCGAGAGGCTGACGAACGATCATGCGCCCGGTTTCGCGCGCAAAAAAATCGTCCAGGGGCTTTCCATTGACGACGACAGCGCCCTTGCCGGGCTTCAAAAACACGCGCGCCACGGCAGTCTTGCGGCGGCCCGTACCGTAATATTGAGTAGCCATATTCGAGGATCCCTCAGATTTCCAGCGGCTTGGGCTGCTGCGCCGCGTGGGGATGCTCCGCGCCAGCGTAGCACTTGAGTTTCTTCAGCATTGCGTAGCCCAGGGGGCCCTTCGGCAACATTCCTTTCACCGCAAGTTCCAGAGTCCGCCCTGGAAAACGCTGTTGCAACTTGGTGAAATTGGTCTCATAGATGCCGCCGGGGTAGCCACTGTGGCGGTAGTACTTCTTATCCTCGGCTTTGTTGCCGGTCACTCGCAGGCGCTCGACATTCACGACAACGATGTAATCCCCCGTGTCAACGTGCGGCGTGAATTCCGGCTTGTGCTTGCCCCGCAGTCGGCGTGCGATCTCGCTGGCAACACGGCCGAGCACCTTGTCCGCGGCATCGACCACGAACCAGTCGCGCTTTACCTCATGCGGCTTGGCAGAAAACGTTTTCATCAGTACTTCCCTTTGGGCGCAAGGCGCGATTTGCGAAAGGGCGAGATTCTATTTCACCACCTACGCCGCTGTCAAACCGCGACCCACCAACGCCCTGACGCATAGAAACAAAAAAAAGCGCAACCCCGAGGGGTTGCGCTAATTCCACACCAAAGGAGGAGGGTGGAGGAGACAAAACCAAGACGCCCGAGCGAAGCTCAAGAACATCTGGTACAACGCCATTATTCCTGAAGCAGATTGGCAATGCAAGCTTTTTTTGTGCAATGCGGCAAACCCGTGAACATTCGTAGGACTTTTCCTAACGCAATGCGTAACACCATGAATTTCATGATTTTGATAGTCTACGCAAGACCCGTGATGGCTGTCAGCAGCCCGATTCACCCCATCGAATAGACGTTCATTTGTGCTGCTCGACGCCATCCTCTTGCGCTGCAACACCGATGGATCGTCCATTTCCATCCGTTAGAATGGGGTCAAGGCCACGGAAAACGGGAGACGAAATGGAGTGTGTCGTGACATGGATGGACGGGATGACTTTCGTCGCCCGGACGGGGAGCAACCATATCGCGGTGATGGATGGCGCCGTGGAAGGCGGAGGGAACAATCTGGCGCCGCGGCCAATGGAACTCGTCCTGGCCGGGACTGGCGGATGCGCAGCCTACGACGTGGTCCTAATCCTGAAGCGCAGCCGGGCAGACATCATTGGGTGCGAAGTCGCCCTGAATGCCGATCGCGCCGAAACCGATCCCAAGGTATTTACCCGCATCCACTTCCACTTCACCGTCAGGGGCAGAAACCTCAAGCCAGACGCGGTGGAACGTGCTATCCGGCTGTCGGCCGACAAGTACTGCTCCGCGTCTGCAATGCTGGCAAAGACGGCGGCCATTACCCACGACTGGGAAATCGTGGAGATCTAACCGCCGGAAGGGTTCCTTACACCCAATATGCGGTTCGGGTCATCACTCGCGCGACGAGTTTCATCGCAAGCCGCGCGGGCGGAGGAAGTTCTCGCGCACCTAAACGCACTGCCGTCTCGGCGTGATTTGCCTCGTCCTCCCGCATCTGCTCCAGAACCTGCGCCGACTTGCGATCCCCGGCCGGCAATCGCCGCAAGTGGTCGGTCAAATGGGCTTCCACCTGGCGCTCCGTTTCGGCCAGAAAACCGAGATTCCAAGCGTCGCCGAGTTTGCCCGCTAGGGCACCCATCGCGAGCGAGCCTCCATACCAAAGCGGGTTCAGGAAGCTCTTGCGGCCATGGAGATCGGCGATGCGCCGCTCCGTCCAGGCCAAGTGTTCGGTCTCTTCCTGCGCTGCCTGCCGTAGCGTCGCCGACACCGAGGCATTGCGGGACGTCAAGGACTGTCCTTGATACAGCGCCTGGGCGCAAATCTCGCCGCAATGGTTGACCCGCATCAAGGCCGCCGCGTGGCGCCGCTCTTCTTCGGAAAGATCCCCTTCCGGAGTATCGGATCCCGGTTCCGGACGTACTGTGGACGCCGGGGCAAAAACCGTCCTTAGGGCACGGTCAAATTCGACGATCAAATGATCCATATCCACCTTCAAAATTATCCAAAAGAAAAGCGCAATTCATTGTCGCAAGCAAAACCCCGTCTGGCGCTCCCCCGCGCGGCGGCGCCAGGCGGCACAAACTCGACTCAATTCGAGCCGGGCATAAGCTTGATCATGGGGTCCCCACTTCTCCGCAGCGAAGCAATCCCTTCCGCCGCGTCATGGATGGGTACGCCATCGGCGCAGAAATGGTAACGATAGAGCACATAAGGGTAGCCATTGGGTCCGGACCCGCCGATCGGGCTCCAGGTGTCACCACGGGCTTTGGACCAGTTTCCGTCCGGTCGGCCGGAAGCATGGATTTTTCGCTCCCAGCCAGGGCATCTCATCCCTTCGAAATTGACGGTGGAAGCGCCAGCCGGGCTCCTGATCACGATCGTGTAACGTATGAAACCACCCGCCTGAACGCTCAATGATTTACCGTCGATGAAAAAAGCGTTGACCGTATTCGGCGCCACATATAGCGGAATCAGGTTCGAGGAGACTGGGGCTGGGGGAAGAACCAGTTCAGGTTCGGGCAGCCGGGTTTCGACCTCGTCCTCGGGACCATCCGCCGCACGTGGCGCCCCCATGACAGCCATGCAGACACAGGTGGCGGCGACAACAAGGCGAACATTCATGCCATTGCCCAAGGAGTTCATACCAGGTCTTCCCGCAGTGACCGCAAAGCCAATTCCGGCAACGGATCCGCGCTCGCCCGATACTCGGGGTGATCCACGCCCAGCGCCATCGCGGCACCAGACTTGAACTTGGCAGCCATCTCCGCGGTCAATTCGAACCGCAGAAAATGCACAGCGGATGTCTTCACGTCATTCTCGCGCTCCAGATCCTCGTCGGCGATCCCGAATACGCGCGGATAGCCTTGCACCTGGATCCAGACGCAGTCTTCCACACCGATCAGTTTGGCAAGCCAGATCCGCCGCTCATCGGGGTCGGGAAACTCGACCATCATCGTCGCCTTGAAGTTGCGACCGTCGGGTAACAGGGGATTGTAGACGTCCAGTTCGTCCTGAATTCCCGGCTCCTCGAAGGTGCGCTCGATACGCAACATCTCCTGGATCTGATAGCGGATAGTCAATTCGTCCTCGAAGAACAGGGTCAAATGGTCGCCCAGGCCGACCGTGCGCACCGTCTTGTGGGCCATTACTTTCGCCCGGAAATCCGGTCTTTGCCTGGCGTACGCCTCAAGTGAGAGCAGCGAGTCCCGCGTAATCTCGGCCATGCTTCGGTGGCCCCTTCCCTATTCCAGGCCGTAGGCCATGCGCAGCAGCGTGAGCGGATGGGCTCTTACGGCCCTGGACGTGCCCATCCCCTGCTGAATGTGGCGCCCCGCAATGGGACAGTCCGAACTGATGAAATCGGGGTTGCTTTCGCCCATCTGCCGAAACACGGGGCGGCCAATTTTCATGGAAAGATCGAAAAATTCCGTCTTGACGCCCCAGGTTCCGTCGTGTCCGGCACAACGCTCCACGGTAACGATGCTGGTGTCCGGTATCAACTGGAGGGCTTCGCGCGTTTTCTGCCCCACGTTCTGCACTCGGGAATGGCACGGGATGTGATACGACACCTTGCCCAGGGGACGCTTGAATTGCGTGTTGAGCAGGCCATCCTTGTGCCGCATCACGAAATACTCAAACGGATCGAACATGGCCTCGGATACGGCCCGAACGTCGCTGTCCTCGGGGAACAAGAGCGGCAGTTCCGCTTTGAACATCAGCGTGCAGGACGGAATCGGTGTGAGGATCGCGTAACCCTGCGCGGCCAATTTGGCGAGGACGGGGATGTTTGCGTTCTTCAGCCGCTCGACCGCATCCAGATCGCCCAGTTCCAGCTTGGGCATTCCGCAGCAAGCTTCTTTCTCGACCACGATGGACGGAATCTCGTTGTGTTCAAGCAGCCTCAGCAGGTCTTGCCCAATACCCGGTTCGTTGTAATTGACGTAACAGGTGGCGAAAACCGCGACCTTACCCGGTGTGCGTTGGCCGTCCGAGGTGGGGAACGCCGAATTGGCTTTCGCCTGAGTCCGAAACTTGGCTGGGGAATAAGGGGGCAGGACGCGATTCTCGTGCACGCCGAGCACGCTCTGCATCATCCTTCGCGCCGGGCCGCTGCTATTCAGAGCATTGACGGCCTGCGCCACTACAGGAATGGCCGCCAGTCTGCCGAGAGCATCGGTACTGGTCAGTAACTTGTCTCGCCAGCGGACCTGCCCCTTTTTGAACTTCGCTGCCTTGGCGCGCAGCATGAGGTGCGGAAAGTCCAGGTTCCACTCGTGCGGCGGCACATATGGGCACTTGGTCATGAAGCACATGTCGCAGAGGTAGCATTGATCCACCACCTCGCCGTACTTGGCCGGCGGCACGCCATCCATTTCCCCGGTGGGGCCTTCATCGATGAGGTCGAACAGGCGCGGAAAAGCGTTACACAGATTCACGCAGCGCCGGCAACCGTGGCAGATCTCGAACACCCGATGGAGTTCGGCGTTGAGTTTGGCCTCGTCGTAAAAATCGGCGTTACGCCAATCGATCGCATGGCGTTTCGGCGCTTCCAGGCTACCTTCGCGAACGGTCATTGCTAGCGGCTCCGAAAACCCGAAAAAAAGGCGCGGGAACACCCGCGCCTTGAACTGTCAGGGATCAGTCGGCCAGGACGTCCAGCGCTTTCTGAAAACGGTTGGCGTGGGACCGCTCCGCCTTCGCCAAGGTCTCGAACCAGTCCGCGATCTCGTCGAAGCCTTCCTCGCGAGCGGTCTTCGCCATCCCGGGATACATGTCTGTGTACTCGTGGGTCTCACCCGCGATGGAGGCTTTCAGATTGGCGCGCGTGCCGCCAATTGGCAGCCCGGTCGCTGGATCGCCACATGCCTCCAAGTACTCGAGGTGCCCGTGAGCATGGCCGGTTTCACCTTCCGCGGTGGACCGGAAAACCGCCGCAACATCATTCTGGCCCTCCACATCGGCTTTCGCCGCGAAGTAGAGGTACCGGCGATTGGCCTGGGATTCACCGGCAAACGCGGCTTTCAGATTGCCTTCCGTGTTCGATCCTTTGAGTTGCATCTCCGCCTCCTGTCAAACAACGATCATGGCTCCCAACTCGACTCAAACCTCGATCCCAGTCTAGGAAGCACGCGGACGGTTGTCAAACCGATGGGGGTTGAGTGCAGGGCTCCACCCGCAACACAGACTGGCGCGGATGGCGCACCAACAGCCGGGAAAGTTCGGTGAGCGCCTGCTCATAGACCGCGCGCTTGAACTCGATCACGGCTTCAAGGGGCGTCCAATAATCACTCCAACGCCAAGCATCGAACTCCGGATGGTCGGACGCACGCAAACAAACATCGCAGTCGCGCCCAATCAGCCGAAGCAAGAACCAGATCTGCTTCTGGCCTCGATAAGTATTGCGATGCTCTCGCCGCACCCAGTGTTTCGGCACATCGTACCGGAGCCAGCCCCGCGTGCGGCCGAGGATCTTGACGTGTTGCGGACCGAGCCCGACCTCCTCGAACAGTTCGCGGTACATCGCCTGCACGGGGGTCTCCCCATGCTTGATGCCGCCCTGCGGAAACTGCCAAGCGTGCTCGCGAATGCGCTTTGCCCAGAATACCTCGTTGCGGGAATTGACCAGTACGATGCCGACATTCGGGCGGTACCCTTCCCGGTCGAGCATTCCCTGAATTCCATAAAAAGTTTCACTGTGAAGATTCTTCCACAATTGCCATGGGAAGAGAAGGGAAGACACCCGGGGCGCAGGCGGTGGACGCATCAGGCCGTCGATGGGCTGCCAATCCCAGGCCCTGCGTTAGAATTGTTCTTTTTCATCTTGCGACCATGCGTGCTTCCCGTTTTTTCCTTGCCACTCTGAAAGAAGCTCCGGCGGACGCCGAGATCGTCAGCCACAAGCTCATGCTGCGCGCGGGCTTGATCAAGCGGCTGGCGGGTGGGATCTATACCTGGATGCCCCTCGGGCTACGCGTACTGCGCAAGGTCGAGGCAATTGTGCGGGAGGAGATGAACCGCGCAGGGGCGATCGAACTGCTTATGCCTGCGGTACAGCCAGCCGAACTTTGGCAGGAGTCGGGCCGCTGGCAGCAATACGGGCCCGAACTGCTGCGGGTGAAGGACCGCCACCAGCGAGACTTCTGTATTGGCCCTACACACGAAGAGGTAATTACCGACACCGTGCGTCGCGAAGTCCGCAGCTACCGGCAGCTACCGGTCCATTTCTACCAGATTCAGACCAAGTTCCGGGATGAGATCAGGCCGCGTTTCGGCGTCATGCGGGGCCGAGAATTCCTGATGAAAGACGGCTACTCGTTCCACGCCAACTACGAAGATCTCCAGCGCGAATACCGCGGCATGCACGACACTTACTCGCGCATCTTCAGCCGCCTCGGACTCAAGTTCCGCGCCGTGGCCGCCGATACGGGCTCCATCGGCGGGACGGGCTCCCATGAATTTCACGTCCTCGCCGATTCCGGCGAGGACGCCATTGCGTTCTGCCCCGATTCGGACTTCGCGGCGAACGTGGAACTGGCCGCGGCTCTGCCGCCGGGCGGCGCCCGCAGTGCCGCCACATTGAGCATGGAGAAGGTGCCAACACCCGGCAAGACGAAATGTGAAGATGTCGCCGCCCTCCTTGAGCTGCCGCTGAATCGAACGGTGAAGGCAATCGCGGTGATGAGCGACGAACGCTTCCACTTGCTGCTGTTGCGCGGCGACCATCAACTCAACGAAATCAAGGCATCCAAGGTGTCCGGACTAGCCCCCTTCCGCTTCGCGACCGATGCCGAGGTTCAGCGCCACCTCGGTTGCGTGCCAGGGTACATCGGGCCGGCAGGCATTGATCCCGAGATTCCAGTAATCGCGGACAGAACCGTCGCCGCCATGGCGGATTTCGTCTGTGGCGCCAACGAGGAAGGATTCCACCTCACTGGAGTCAACTGGGGCCGTGACTTGCCTGAACCGCCGGTGGTGGCGGACATCCGGAACGTCCTCCCTGGAGATGACAGCCCGGATGGGCAAGGTAAGCTGGAGATCTGCCGCGGCATCGAAGTCGGCCATATTTTCCAGTTGCGCACCAAGTACGCCAAAGCGTTGAATGCGACCTTCCTCGACGAGCAAGGCACCCAGCAGGTGATGGAAATGGGCTGTTATGGGATCGGCGTGTCACGGATAGTGGGCGCAGCGATCGAACAGAACTTCGATGAACGAGGGATCATCTGGCCGCGCGCAATGGCACCGTTCGAAGTCGTGATCTGCCCTATCGCCTACCGCAAGAGCGGCGATGTGCGGACGAGCGCCGACAAGCTTTTCGACGAACTCAAGGCGTCGGGCGTGGATGTACTGTTGGACGATCGCGACGAGCGTCCCGGAGTCATGTTCGCCGACGCCGAGTTGATCGGCATCCCCCATCGGATCGTCGTTGGTGACCGCGGACTGAAAGAGGGCGTCGTCGAATACCAGGGCCGTCGCGATTCCGCTGCGACGCGCGTCCCATTGACCGAGATTGTTGACCAGTTGTGTCAGGAGCTATGCACTTAGCCAGCTATCGTTTTTCGTTTTCATCATTCATTCGCACGGCGACATTCGCATCTTTTTCGTTATGGGCAGTCGCCGCGTCCGCCGGGGCCCAGCTATACCAGCCCTTGGCCACGAGTGTGCAGGCCGCGCTTCACGCGACCGTTTCGGACAGCGCCTCGCCAGAACCGCATTTCGCCAGTCTGGAGGAAAAAGCGAGCTGGCTGAGCGAAATGTCGCGGCGGCTGCAGAGACGCATGCCCGACCCAAATGGACGGATCGAGTTTCTCAAGACCGTCCATTACGAGGCCACCCGGGCCGGAATCGACCCCCAGATGGTATTGGGGTTGATCGAGGTGGAAAGCGCTTTCCGCAAGTACGCTGTGTCGAGCGCTGGCGCCCGGGGTTTCATGCAGGTGATGCCTTTCTGGGTCGGCCTGATCGGAAAAGCGGACCAGGACCTATTCCACCTGCGCATCAACCTGCGCTACGGCTGCACCATCTTGCGCCACTACCTGGACATCGAGAAGGGAGACCTCTTCCGCGCCCTGGGCCGTTACAACGGCAGCCTCGGCCAGCCCGGGTATCCGAACACGGTTAGGGCCGCCTGGGAGAAAAACTGGTCCTGGAACTGGGCGCCTCAACAACTGGCTCAGCGCTGAGGGCTTGAATCCACCGAAGCGGGCTGCAATGGAATCGGTACCAGCCTCGCGGGTCTGATTCAGCGCGGCATACCGCCGGGCATGCGGCCTTTCATGCCGCGCATCATCTTCTGCATACCGCCCTTCGAGAACTGCTTCATCACTTTCTGGGTCTGCTCGAACTGATTGAGCAGGCGGTTCACCTCCTGCACCGGGACGCCCGCCCCCGCCGCGATACGACGCTTACGGGAAGCCTTGATCAATTCCGGCTTGGCGCGTTCCAGCGGGGTCATCGAGTTGATGATGCCCTCGAGTCGCGCGACGGACTTGTCCTCGACGGCACCGCCAGCCTGTTGCGCAGCCTGAGCAATGTTGGCGGGAAGCTTGTCCAGCAGCGCGGATAGGCCGCCCATCTTGCGCATCTGCCCGATCTGTTCCTTGAAGTCATTGAAATCAAAACCTTTTCCAGCCTTGATCTTCTGGGCAAAATCCCGCGCTTTCTGCTGATCGACGTTCTTCTGCGCTTCTTCGACCAATCCCAGAATGTCGCCCATACCAAGAATGCGGGCAGCCATCCGTTCCGGATGAAACTCTTCGATACCGGTGAGCTTTTCGCCCACGCCGGCGTACTTGATCGGCTTGCCCGTGACCTGGCGAACCGACAAAGCCGCACCGCCACGCGCGTCACCATCGAGTTTGGTGAGGATGACGCCAGTTAGCGGAAGTGCCTCACTGAACACCCGGGCCGTATTCACGGCATCCTGTCCGAGCATCGCATCAACGATGAACAAGGTCTCGACAGGATCGAGAATGCCGTGAAGGGCTTTGATTTCCTCCATCATCGGCTCGTCCACAGCCAATCGACCAGCCGAGTCCACCATCAATACGTCGTAGTGGTGCTTGCGCGCATGGTCGAGAGCAGATAGGGCGATGTCCGCCGGCTTCTGGTCCCCGGAGGATGGAAAGAAATCAACTCCCGCCTGCTCGGCAACACGGCGCAACTGCTCGATTGCGGCCGGACGATACACGTCGCAACTGGTCGTCAGCACCTTCTTCTTCAAGTTTTCCCGCAGCAACTTGCCTAACTTGCCTGTCGTGGTGGTTTTCCCGGCGCCCTGCAGCCCGGCCACCAGAATAACCGCCGGTGGCTGCACCGCCAGATCGAGAGCCGCGTGGGCGCTGCCCATGAGCGATGTCAGCTCGCGGTGCACGACACCCACGAAGGCCTGTCCTGGCGTCAAAGATCCGATAACCTCCTGCCCCAACGCTTTCTGCCGAATGCCCGCAATGAAATCCTTGACCACCGGGAGTGCAACATCCGCTTCTAAAAGGGCGAGGCGCACCTCGCGCAGCGCCTCTGCGATGTTCTCTTCAGTCAGGCGGGCGTGGCCGCGAACCGTTTTGACGACACGGGCGAGGCGATGGGTCAGGTTATCCAGCATGTTGGCGCGATGAACTGTTGTAAAATGTGGACATGACACCGATTCTACTGCATCTCGTTCCTGCCGCCCTCTACGGGTTCTTGGCCGTTCATTTCTGGCGCAGCCGCTATCGGAAAGCAGGTCAGGATCCGATTCCAGGACTCCAGACGTGGGAGCGCGTTGTCCTGTTGGCCGCCCTTGGCGTACAAGGCGTCAGCCTGTTTGCCGATCTATTTCCTGACGGCGGGATGCGCTTCGGTTTCAGCTACGCGCTCGCGACAATCATGTGGCTGGCGCTAGTGTTTTATTGGATAGAAAGTCTATATACGCGCCTCGACGGCTTGCAGATGCTAGGTCTCCCACTGGCGGCATTGTGCGCGGTCCTGCCGCTGCTCGCACCGGGACAGCACTCTTTGGCCCATGTCGACTCACCGGTATTTCGCGCGCATTTTCTTATGGCGATGCTGGCGTATAGCTTGTTCACCTTGGCGGCCCTGCATGCCTTGCTGATGGCAGTAGCCGAGAAGCAGTTGCATCGAGGACGGCTTACCCGTGCCATGATCAATCTGCCCCCGCTGCTGACGATGGAGGCCTTACTGTTCCGCCTGATCCTGATGGCCTTTGTCCTGCTCACGTTGACTCTGGCCTCGGGGGTACTCTTTTCCGAGAACCTTTTTGGCAAAGCGCTCTCCTTCGATCACAAGACAGTGTTCGCGATTGCCTCCTGGCTCATATTCGCAGCACTGCTCGCTGGCCGCCACTTCTACGGCTGGCGAGGCCGCAAAGCGCTGCGCTGGACACTTGCCGGCTTCGTCATCCTGATGCTTGCCTACGTCGGAACACGATTCGTGCTCGAAGCCATTCTGCATCGCGCCTGACAAAGGCGTAAATTCCCATGGCCGCCGGGAGACGGGGGTAGTAGCCGATCGCCACAAGTCCGCGCGGTCCAAACCGCACAGCGATCTTGCGGCATACCCACGATTTCGTCAGCAGCTTTGGGACCGGGCGTGCCTACCGGGGAGATGGGATCTTTCCCGTGCCACCAATCATTTCCGGCTTCTCTCCTTGGCACAAGCAGAATCGTTGATGGGCCACGGTACTCCTGGCGAAACCCGTACGGCCGGTGGCTCACCTATTGCGTGACGGTACCGGCTACTCGCAGATCTCAGGGCCATAGACGGGGTTTGGAATTGGCCGGCTTTCCTTCCAGCCATCGGGCCAGCAACTCGACGCCCCAACTCAATGCATATTTGGTCGCAGCCGACGCCTGCGGTCCGCGCCCGCAGCGACCGAAACCGGATGACGCCCCCTGCAAGTGTCCATCTTGCCCCCAAACTGGCGAGCACGAAGAACTAGTCCGTTCCGCACCTCCAGAGAAGGTATCGCCCCCTGATCCAGGTGCGGAATCTTCGCCTCCTGATGGCCGGAACAGCGGCCAACCGGAAAGTGACGGCAATGCACAACTCAGCGCCCCAGACAGGGTCGCAAAGTCGATGATGATATGAGGTGCGCTCCGAGTCGCCTCGCACAGCAAATCGACCAAAGCATCGCGGCTGGCGAGGTCAATTTCCGGCAGATCGATGCTCACACCGCGCCGCGCAATGGCAAACCGAGGGCGCCCGTCACCGACGGACAACGACGGCGGCCCAACGACTGCCAGCCACGTGTCGATTCGTAGCGGAAAGCTCGTTTCCGCCACCGCCTGCATGAGGCTGAGCACCACCGCCGAACTGTCCAGGAACTGGCCCGCATCGGCACGATGATCCTCGCCTCCAGTGCACACGCACCGACCAACCAACGCCGTGCGGAGCACAGCGTTCTTCGGCACATGGGAGAGACGAACGCGGGCGATGGGCGTAGCGTGCGATGAACCGTAAGGCTCGCCCACCCTTTGATAGACGAACTCCTCAATGTCCCATCGCTGGTCTCGCGCAATCCCGTGGAGGTGTTGCCGGAATCTAGCGGGAGTTGCTTCATCGAAAGAAAGCGCCATGGTCCCTCCCGCCAAAATTTCGGCGCGACCCAGGGTGCCAGCGCCATCAAAGCTCGCCCCCCCGCCGAAGAGATGAAGCGGATTGGGCGTGCTTAGTCTGTGGGATGGGTGCGGAGACGCCACAGAATGGCCGTCGGCCAAGGCCACATACAGGGCTTCACGCGCCAGGGCTTGGCGTACGGCCTCGTCACCCAAGGTTCCGATCGAGATTCCGTGGAGTTCCCCTCGCATCAAGAAGTCGAGAGCCCGGTGCAAAGCGCCCAACTGCTCGAACCGCGCCTTGTTGCGATCAATGGGCCAATAGGCGCAGAGCCCGCCAAGGACACCAGAAGCGGATAGAGGGGAATCGGCAAGGGCCTCTCGCTTCACGGGGCCCCTCTCGTGACACACAAAAAAAGAGGGCATGATGTTTCCACCATGCCCTTCGGCTCGCGGCTCCCGTGCGAGCAATCTCGATTCAAGCTGTCGTCCCTCCTGCAGGAGGGAATTTCACCATCTGCGCCACCCCACCTTTCCGAGCGCGCCGAAGTTACCCCAAACACTATCCCCTAGCTCGCAACGTCCAACAGAACGCCAGCTTCGATGCGCACCCGATCGCCAACTGACACGCTTGGCGCCGCGGATGAATAGACAATATCCCTCGACCCATCAGCCATGAGCACTGAGATTCTGTAGCTCGTACGTGAATTGCGCATGGCCCGCTCGCCCTGATCGCCCAGATGAATGCCGCCGACGGCACCGAGCACAGCCAGAGTCATCCTGCCTTGCTCCCAAAGATGCTGCCTAGTCAATTCACTTTGCGGCGATCGGATCCTGACCATATCCTGTGACGGCTCCACCCTCTCGACACGCTCTATAACACCACAAGTCTCACACCGTATAGGCGAGGGCTCTTCTCCGACTGCCTGAACAGTAACATCAGCGGGTGCATCACCCCGCGCCACCGGCAATCGAGAAAGGAAACCCGGACTTGCGCCGGCGGCCATCAAGCTTACCGCCGCAATGACCGCCAGCACGACACCCGCGCGCGACTTCAGACTCCCAAGATAACTGCCCGCTCCCATTTCGGTTCAACGCCCCCCCCCTGCGACACAGAAACATTCAGCACTAAGCAGGATTGGTGCCATCACCCAGCAAGCCTCCATCTTCCATACAGATGGTAATCCATCGACAAGCCGATTTCAAAGACTACCTGAAAACTTGTCGCCCCCCAACGACGCACATGTCGAGACAAGAACGTAAGGC
>JBAWHH010000717.1:0-14181 GCA_049593715.1 Rhodocyclaceae bacterium | reverse complement strand
CTCATGTACTGGTCCGCACTAAAATACGCCTGCGACGCGGGATTTTGTACTTTCGATTTCGGGCGATCCACCCACGGCGAAGGGACGTTCAAGTTCAAACAGCAGTGGGGGGCAGAGCCCGAACAGTCATACTGGTACTACTGGCTCAATGAGGGCCAGCCCCTTCCCCAACTCAACCCGGGAAATCCGAAATACCGCCTCGCCATCGATATTTGGAGAAAATTGCCGGTTCCCCTCACCAAGATCATTGGCCCGCGAATTGTCAGGAATATTCCCTGATTCCAACGGTGTCAAAAGTGCCGCCCGTTCCTTGGCCCGATACCATTTCGCTTCTCGCTATTCCCCGCTAACCTTCTTGGCCAGCGCGCAATGCTTCCTCATCGCAGTTCGTGGAACAGAACATTCCACACTGCAAATGCCTCACGGACCATCATCTTATGGCTAGAGTCCTTCAACTGATCGACAGCGGTGGCCTGTACGGGGCCGAACGTGTTGTGCTGGCACTGCTGCAAGAACTGGCGACCGCCGAACATTCGGCAATATTGGGCTGCATCTGCGAGCAGGGTGTCGAGGATTCGCCGCTCGCCCGCGAAGCGCTTTCAAAAGGAATACCCATCGCGCAGTTTCCCATGCGCCGGGGCTTATCCGTGAAAGGGATTAGGGCCATCTCTCGTTATGTGCGTGAGAATGGAATTCAGGTCATCCACGCACACGGATACAAAGCCGATTTGTTTGCCCGATTCATTAGAGTTCCCAATGTCCGGAAAATGGCGACCGTACATGGTTGGTCCAAACAAGACTTGGGAATCAAGGGTAAGCTTTACCGGTTATTGGACACCGCCGCCTTGAAAGGGATGGACAAGGTCATTGCGGTATCGGAAGCTATCGCCCACGATCTGCAGAGCCGTACGTTCGCCGCGGAAAAGGTCGCGGTGATCCATAACGGCATTGCTGTGGATCCCGCCACAGCGAAAGTCGACCGCATCGCACTTCGAAACAGATTTGCCCTGGGCCAATCGGATTTCGTGATCGCATGTGTCGGCCGTCTGGCCAACGTCAAGGGACACAAGTACCTTATTGAGGCTGTAGACCTTTTGCTCAAAGAGCATCCAGACTGCTGCTTGGTCATTGCCGGCGACGGTCCATTGCGGCCCCAGATCGAGGCGATGATTGCCGATCGCAAACGCGGGCATCGCATTCGACTTGTCGGCTTCACCACGGACATATCGGCGTTCTTGGCCATGAGCGACGTGTTCGTTCTACCGTCTCTTTCCGAGGGGCTTCCAATTTCGTTGCTCGAAGCGATGGCGTCCGGGCTTCCGGTGGTAGCAAGTGCCGTCGGCGGCATTTGCGAGGTTGTGACAAGCCCGGAGTACGGCGTGTTGGTGGCACCCGCCGATTCTGCGCAGCTTTTCGGTGCCTTAAAGGATCTCTATCAGCGGCCTGATCGAAGAAAAGCGCTTGGCAATGCCGCAATCAAACTGGTTCGGGAGAAGTTCAGCGCTGGCGTGATGGCGCTTCAGTATGAAGCGGTCTATTCCAATCTCGCATCGAAAAAGGCCTTGAGTTCCTGAGCCAATCATCTTCGGGCGCGCTGGACACTCCTGCGGAGGGCAAATTCCCGAAAGCCATGGTCACGGCGGCCCAAGAGGATCCCTTACGAATGCAGAGCGCGGTGTTCTGCGTGTTCTTCCGCCGCCAGCAGCGTCATGACGGCTTCTGTGGCAACGCGCAGGTTGGCCACGAGTTCGACGAGAATTGCCCGCTGCGCCGTATCCGATTTTGCAGCAGACTCAACGCGGGCAGCGGCCCCCTGCGCATCCACGGCGGCAAAGCTGCCGAAAACCCCCTTCAGCGTATGGGCAGCCCGCGCCAAGCCCGCCCAATCTTCGGTATCGAGTGCGACATCGATCTCCCGCAGTCGTAGCGGCGCATCCGTGACGAACAGAGCCGCCATCTCGCGGAACAGTGCCACATCACCTTCCAGAAGGGCCAAGGCGCGGTCGCGGTCCAAGATGCAGCCTGCCACCCTGGCGGCACTCCTCGTCGGAGCAATCGGTGCGGCAAGAGGTGCGGCGGGGTAGGCGACGAGCGCGGACAACGGCGCCCGGCCCGTAGCCGCCAGCACTCGGCGCAGTTCATTGTCCAGTCCCTCTAGGCTGATGGGCTTGGCAAGATACCCATCCATCCCCGCGGCGAGGCAACGATCTCTGTCCTCACTGAGTGCGTTGGCGGTCATCGCAACGATGGGCAGATGGGCGCCACCGGTTTCACCCGCGCGAATGGCCCTTGTCGCACTTATGCCGTCCATACCAGGCATCTCCACGTCCATCAGCACCAGCGCATAGCTGCCAGCGCCAAGGCGCGCAAGGCATTCGTGGCCGTTGGCCGCCGTGTCGAAAGCCAACTCCAGGCGCCCAAGCATGGCGCCCGCCAACTGGCGGTTGATGCGATTGTCGTCCACGAGGAGTATCGGCGCGGACAAACTTATGGCGCCTGACGCCGGCCCGGGCCGGGCGCTCGCTTCCGCGACGTTTTCGGGAGCCGCCGGTGCAACGGCTGGAAGCAAGGGAACCCAGAACCAGAAGCAGGTACCCACCCCCGGCGCACTATCGACTTCCATGCCACCGCCCATCGCGCAAACCAGTTCACGCGAGATGACCAGACCCAGGCCCGTGCCACCGAAGCGACGGGTCACGGACGCATCGGCCTGGACAAAAGGCTGGAACAGCCCCGCGAGCGCCTCTTCGTCCATGCCAATGCCCGAGTCCCGAATGCTGAAGTGGAGGCGGTCACCGTCGGCGGCGATGCGAAGCTCCACCGATCCGCGCTCCGTGAATTTGACCGCATTCACCAGCAGGTTGATGAGGACTTGGCGCAATCGGGTTGGGTCGCCCTCCAGATATCGCGGAAGATCGCCGGCAACGCTGGCAACGAAACCGATTCCCTTGGCGGTCGCCCGCTCGGCCACCATGCCGCGCACCGTTTCGACGGTAGCGGCAAAATCGAAAGGAATACGTTCGAGACGCAAGCCGCCGGCCTCGATCTTTGCCAGATCGAGAACCCGATTCACGAGTTCGAGGAGATGTCGCCCCGAGGTGTTGATCAACCTCACATAGTTGCGATGGGACGGCGCCAGGGGCTCCGCTTCCAACAGTTCCCCAAAGCCGATGATCGCGTTAAGCGGTGTACGCAGTTCGTGGCTCATGCGGGACACAAACTCCGATTTTGCGCGGCTCGCCGTCTGGGCCTCGTCGCGCGCGGCGCGCATCGCTTCCAGGGCCTCCTCCAGTTGGCGCTTGGCCAGGTTGATGCGAACGACGAAGACGGCTGTCGCCAGACCCGCCAGCACCAGGACCAAGGCCACCAAGCTCAGTTCCACAATCTTCAGGCGCGTACGTTGCGCCTCCAACTGTGCCTCCAGTTCGCGCAGTTGTGCGCTACTGTCGAAAAACAGGCGGTTGGCGTTCTCCTCGAGGCGCTCGAAATAAGCCGGAACCAGCTTCAGGAAAACAGCAATGTCGTCTTCAACCTGGAAATACCGCTGCTGATCCTTGTTCTCCTGGTATTGCCATCGCGCGGCAAGCAAGCGCTGCAATTCATCCATCTGGCCCGAAATCTGGCTGAGCATTGGCTCGATCTCGATGCGCTCCATCACATAGCCGCGGCGCGCCGGATCCGGTCGGTAAACGAACTCGCGCACCATGTCTTCCCGACCTTCCAGGTTGAGTTGAACATGGCGCCGCACGGTCCCACCATGCTCCAGCACCGCCAGGTCGTGCTTCAGTTTGTCCAGGTGCCCTTCCGCCGATCGACGCACCCGCGAAAATCCTGCGCGATTCGCAGTCGCCGCCATGCGATATATGTCTTTTTCGATCCCCTGGATGACGCGGACAATCTCTTCGCCAACGAACAGACGCCCGCGCTCGTTCGCGCTACGCTGGTTCAGATCCTCCTGGAGCACGGCGAAGAAGAAACGCAGCCCGACGATCAGGGCTGCGCACACGCCGACGACGGCAAGCAGCCAATACAGCGGGCGACTTGGATCGGCGTTGGACTTGGCGGCGGTGGAAAGCCGCCGCAACCCTGGGAACATTGCTTACTGGCGCCCCTTGCTATCCCAGAATCCGTGTTTGCGGAAGGTGGCTTGTCCTTCCGGCCCGGCGGCGAGGGCGATGAAGCGGCGGGCGAGTTCGGGGTTCTTCGAACTGGTAAGCAGCGTCAATTGTAGGGCCTGGGGCTGGGCCACTCGCGGGTCGAGATCGATGATGTCCAGCACTGACTGGTTGTCCGGGACAAAACCCGCTGAACGCCAGTTCATCGTCAGATCGGCCTCCCGCTGACGCATCGCTTTGGAAAGGCTGCGGGAGTCCGGCGCCAGAAACGCAGCCGCCTTCACCACTTTCGCATAGATGCCGAGCCGGTCGAGGATGTGCCGGGATTCGTTACCCACGCTGCCCGATTCCGCATTGCCGAGAATGACCGTCAGATCGGGGCGCAGCAACTCGCGAGGATCCGGCTTGACCTTTTTCGGATTGCCTTTCTGCACCATCAGCGCCATCTGGTTGAAGCCGACGACGACGTAGTCCCCCAGCAATCCTTCACCAATATGTTTTGCCCGGTAGGAGGGTTCGCCCGGAAGGTAGACGTCTCCACCGTTGCGGCGCGCGGACTGGTAGAGATCCTCGGATCCGCCTTGGGCCATAGTCACTTTCACGCCCTCGCGCTTTTCGAACAACTGGGCGATCTCGCCCATCGGCCGCACCATGGTGATACCGCAATAGACCAGTAACTCCGGCCTGGTCTGCTGGGCAAAAACGGGAGCGGCCACCACCGCCAGCACGAGCCAATGCAGACAACCGCGCAATAGCATCCTCTTCTCCAAGAAAGCGCTACCCCTGCTTGTCGATGCGGGTTCTCCGCTCTGAGCGAAAGTAGCGCAAGGCGCAAAGCGCCAAAAGGCGAATTGTCCCCTAAAGAGGCGGCAAAGGGAGTCAGGCATTCGGGGAAACACGGTTTGGGATCCGAGAAGCGGTAACAGGAAAGTCTTTCATGGGCGAATCGGCGCGAGACCGCGTCGCGCGAGGGTACGAGACTGCATCGTATTCGAGCCGAGGACCGAAAAGCCAATCAGCGCCAAAGAGCCCGCAACCTTTCCCTGTGGCGCGCAAGCCACTGCAAAGCGATGATCGGCCAGGCCGAATTGATGGCACCGTTGTCGACGCGAGCCAACGCTTCATTCAGCGCAAGGGGAACAACACGGATGTCCTCCCCTTCATGGGCGAGACCAAACACGCCGCCAGCCCGCGAGGCGTCTACCCGGCCACAGAAGAGGTAGGAACGTTCGGATGATTTCGCCGGCGTGGCGTAGAAAGTGGTGACCGGCTCCAGGTCGAGGACGGTGCACCCGGCTTCCTCCAGGGCCTCGCGGCGGGCTACCTGTTCCGGCGTTTCGCCGGGTTCGATCAATCCGGCCACGATCTCCAGCAGCCACGGGCCGTTCGCATCGCCCATGGCGCCGACGCGGAACTGCTCGATCATCACCACCTGGTCCAGACGCGGGTCGTACAGCAGCACGGCAGCGACATCACCCCGCTCGACGATCTCCCGCACAAGTTCCGGGCTCATGCCGCCGCGGAACTGGCTGTGACGCAAGGTGATACGTTCGAGGCGGAAAAAGCCTTGGTAGGCCTCCTCCCTTGCGACCACCTCGAACCTACGCGCCGAGCCAGGGCCGGTATTGGTCATCAATGCAGGAAATCGGTGTAAAGGGTGAGAAAAATTTCGATGACGATCAGCGCCACAATGTACCACTCGACACGGTGCGAACTCTTATGGCGTACCGTCTCCACCAGGATTTCCGCCGTCTTGGAGAGCGTGCCGAGTTTGCGCTCCAGGGCGATGGCGCGGTCACGCAACTCGAACTCCCCTTCCAGCCTGGCGTACAAGCCCTCCAGGGCCGGGTTCTCCCAAAGCAACTCGGGCTTGTCCATGACTTCCGCGCGGCCGGTAAGCTGATGCTCCGACAGGAGCATGTTCCCCACCGCCTTGAGCAGGGTTCGCGTGTTGACCGAAAACTTGCCGTCGTCGGCGAGATCCCGCGCCAGCGGCTCGATGCGATCGAAGTCGGCCGCCGCGCGCCGCTCGTAGAACGACAGCAGCGTCGCCTTGGCCAGCGCCTCCGAGAGGAGTTGCAGGCGCTCCCGGCCGGCATCGCGCATGCGGACGACCTCGCCGGAGGGCCCCTCCCCATCCGTCGAGACGATCTCCACCCACTCTTCCTCCTCGGTGCCGGGATCACCCGCCCCGGACATGGCGCCGGCGATGGCACCGAGCAGCCATTCCCGATCGCCGGGCTCTTCCCCCAGGGTCACCAGGGCACCGTAGCGGAAAATGGCGGCCACCCCGCCGCCGGGCAAGCGCACCATGAATGGCATCTGCGCCACCACCGGCAGGTGGCCGAGCGCCTTGGTGTCGATGCGCTCGGCAATCATCACCGCCGAGGCCTTGAAGCGGGTTGCGCTGACCAACATCTTGGCGGGTCGGGCCGGGACATGTTCCGCCACCCATGGGGCGAAAACTGCCGGTTTCGATTCGTTGTCGTCCAATGAGGTCATTCGGGCGTGTAGGCACGAGCAAATCTACCCGATTTCGGCTTCAATTCGGTTGCCGTGCCGGCGGTGTCGCGCAATTGCGGCAGGGCGTGACGAAGCAACCCCGGCGGGGAAAAGGCTTCGGGCCCATGGGGCGCCAATCGGAAGCGGTAGAAGCGACTTCGCCCCGCCATCAACCCGCAAGGAACGGGTAGTCGGTATAGCCTTTCTCCTCCCCGACATAGAGCTTGTCGTAATCCGGCTGGTTCAGGAAAGCGCCGCGCCGAAAACGCTCCACCAAGTCCGGATTGGCCAACAGCAGGCGGCCGAAAGCAATGGCGTCCGCCTTGCCGCCGGTCACCTCGGCCTGGGCGCTGGCGAAGTCATAACCGTTGTTGAGGATCAGGTTGCCGGAATACAACTCACGCAGGCGCTGGTAATCGTATGGCAGCCACGCTTCGCGCGGCTCCCCGCCGGTGCCCTGGAGGATATCCAGAAAGGCGAGCCGCAGCGGATTGAGTTGGGTCACCACGTAGTCGAACGTGTCCTGAGCATCCTCGTCTGCCATGTCGTTGAAGACGCTCACGGGGGACAGGCGCAGGCCGACGCGATCATTGCCAATTTCGCGGCACACCGCGTCCAGCACTTCCAAGAGGAAACGGGCGCGCTTTTCCTTGCTGCCGCCATAGGCATCGGTGCGCTGGTTGCTTCCGGAACGGAGGAACTGATCAAGCAGATAACCGTTGCCGGCATGGATTTCAATGCCGTCGAAACCGGCGTCCAACGCGTTGCGGGCGGCCTGGGCAAAGCGGCTTACCAAGGCGGGAATTTCCGCCGTCTCCAGCGCGCGGGGAGTAACGAACGCTTTCATCTCCTGCCCGGTGAACACCTGTCCCGCCGGGCGCAACGCCGACGGTGCAACGGGCAAGGCTCCGCCCGGCTGCAGATCCGGATGGGAGATCCGGCCGACGTGCCAGAGTTGGATCGCAATTTTCCCTCCGCCGGCATGGACAGCGTCCGTCACTTGTTTCCAGCCGGCAATCTGGTCCGCGGTATGGATTCCGGGCGTACGCGGATAACCATGGGCTTCAGGGCATATCGGGGAAGCTTCCGTCAGGATCAGGCCAGCCGACGCGCGCTGGCGGTAATACTCCGCGACGAGAGGGGTCGGCACGTTGCCGGCGCCGGCACGGTTGCGCGTCAGCGACGACATCACGATGCGATTGGCGAGATGAAGCGCCCCGAAACGGGCGGGGGAAAATAGATCGGGCAAACTGGTTCTCCCTGGGTTTAGGCTTGTTTTCGGCTTGTCGGCACTGGGTGACGGCCGAAACGGTGTGCTCATGATGCGGCCACGGCGCTCGATTGCAACCCTCGAAACGGATCCGCTCGCGGCCCGACACTCCAAAGTCCGCGCCCTGCCGGTTATTCTTCCACGCAGAGATCCGGATCCGGCACCACACAATCCGCTTTGTCCTGCGGCGCCTTTGCGATGCCGCGGGTGCGGATCACCGCCTCCTGGGCCGCCACCTGCTGGCCCTTGGGCAGCAGCAGCCACATCCGTCCCGGATCCTTCATCCGGGCCGCGCGGTGGCCAGCTTCGGGGCCGAAGCCCCAGAAGAAGTCCGCCCGCACCGCGCCGCGAATCGCCCCGCCGGTGTCCTGGGCCATCATCAGCCGGCGCAACCGCGGCTGTCGGCTGCGGGAATCGCTGGTTTCGAGGAACACGGGGAACCCGAGCGGCGTTGTGCGTGGGTCCACCGCCAAGGAACGCCCAGCGGTGAGCGGCACGCCGAGCGCACCGATCGGGCCGGTGTCCGAAGCCGGGATGGCGCGGAAAAACACGTAGCTGGGATCGGCGATGTCCGCCGTGCGGGACGACGCGGCCGCATTGCTCTCGGCGCTACCCGCGATCGGCTTGGGCGCCGCAGCAGAAACCGGCGCTTTCGATGCAGCGGCTGGCGTCGGCACCGGTTTGCTGGCCGCTGCGGGTGGCGGGGTCTTGGCCTTGGCGGCAGGAGCCGCCTTGACCCGTTCCCGGCTGAGGACTTCGATCAGGCGCTCCACCTCGCGCGAGGTCGCCGCATCCGTGTCCTTCGCGGCGGCAGAGCTGCTACCGGGCGCCGCCAATCCACGGGTGCGGGGTGCCTCGGCGCCGTTGCCTTCCAGGTCCTGCAGCGGATCCGTGGCAAAAAACTCGTCTTCCTCGTCCGAGGAGTCCTGCAGCATCAAACCGCCGCGGGTCAGAATCTTGGCCTTCAACTGGTCATTGCGGCCCGCGGCGGGCTTGCCCCGGGGCAGGAAAGGGTGGCCGTTTTGCTCCGCGTAGGCCAGGCGCAGAATGCTGCCATCGGGCAGGCGCACCCGGCCCGAACCCTGCACCTGCATGGTGTAGATGGCCGCCGCGCTATCCGCCCACGCCAGCACGGGAGCGCCCTGCATGGCGCCGCGCTCGATTTCGGCGCGGGTGTAGTAGGGGACAATCCGGTCTTCCTCGCGTCGCACCCGATAACGCTTGTCGCGCACGTCGGGCTGATCGCTCGGAATGGCAACACGATACAGCCCCGCCCCGGCACCACCAGCCGCCACCGGGATCACATTGCGCCCGACGATGCGGGCATAGATCTCGGCGCCGCGCGGCCTGCCTGCGATGCTGCGCGCAGCCAGGTAAAACATGTCGTCGGGCACGCCATAAATCGGAAAGACGTAAGGTTTGCCGAAGCTCCGGCTCCCACGCAGCAGGGGTTCGAAATACCCCGTGACCACGCCGGTCGGGTTACGGTCCGTACTGCGGATCTGGTAAGGCAGAAATGTGCGCTCGAAGAAGCGCCGCAGTGCCCCCGAATCCCGTGGATCGACCTTGGCTGCCTCGCCACAGGGCTGTTCCCAGGCGGGCTTGCGCGCCAAGGCTGCGCAACTCTGCCGAAAGGATTGCCAGGCTTCATCCACGCTGTCTTCATTCCACCCGGGAAGATCCTCGAAACGGGCGGGGTCGAAAACGGCGTGTTTCGTGCTGAAAGTGCCGGCACGGTCCGCGGCCACCGTCGGCACTTCGGGGATCGGCGCCTGAGGCAGGACAACCGCACCCTCGCCGCCCACCTGGGGCGCCGAGGTCTGCGCTGTGGATACCGTTGTTGGCGGCGGCGTGACGCAGCCGGCAACGATGAACAGAACGGCCGCAGCGGGAGCCAAAGCACTCCGCGGCAGGGCTAGGTGGCAGATTCCACAATTCATGGTCGAAGAATCCTCTATGCTCGCAACCGCGCGCCGGAGCCGCAGCGACGTCCGCCGAGGCAAGACAACAGGGTCGGGCGCACGGTTCGTTCTCCCGCTTAGGGTAGACGCAAATGCGCGTTAGCTGCAAAATTCCGCAGAGAAAACACAAGGAGCATTGCATGGTTTCCAGAGGGCGATTGTTCGGGCCACTCGCGGTGACGGTATCCGTCGCGGCAGCGGTGGCGGGTTGTGCCAGCCCTCCGCCAAAACCTCCCCCGCCGACTATCGTGCAGGCGAGCGTCGAGGTCGCCCCCAACGTCAATCCCGACAGCCGGGGCCGCGCATCGCCCATCGTGGTCAAAGTGTTCGAGTTGAAGACCCTGGCGACTTTCAACAGCGCCGACTTCTTCTCGCTGTTTGAAAAGGACAAAGACGCCCTCGGGGCGGAACTCCTGGCGCGCGACGAACTGCAACTGAAGCCCAAGGACAGCCGCAAGTTCGAGCGCACCATGCAGCCAGACACGCGCTACGTCGGGGTCATCGCCGGCTTCCGCGACCTCGAACGCGCCAACTGGCGCGCTGCGGTTGCAGTTCCCTTGCAACAAACCACGCCGGTGACAATCCGCGTGGACGCGCGAAGCATTTCCATCACGGCCAAACCCTGACGCGGCACTGCAGCACGACGCCACCCCGCGCAGCCAACCCGAACTGAACCATCACAACGTAACGGCCACCCGCCATGTCCTGGGATAACAAGGTCGTCTGGTCCGAGGGAATGTTCCTCCAGCCGCAGCATTTCCAGCAGCACGACCGCTATCTGGAACGGCTGGTGGAGGCCCGCTCGGCCCCCGTAGCGCCCTACTGCTGGGGCCATGTCGTCATGCGGCTGGACGAAGCCGCGTTGAAGATGGGCAAGATCGCACTGTCCGCCGGCCAGGGCATCCTGCCCGATGGCACGCCCTACGGTTTTCCCGCCTCCGATGAGAGTCCACTCGCCCTGGACGTGCCCGCCGACGTCAGGGACGAACTGGTCTATCTGGCCGCTCCCCTTCGCCGTTTCGGTAGCGACGAGGCGGACCTGGCCGGTACCGACGCGGTGGGCCTGACGCGCTATCGGGTGACTGAATTCGATGTCCCCGATAACAACACCGAGGCCGAACGGGCAGCCCTGGTCCAGATCGGCCAGCTAAGGCTGCGCCTGATGCTCAAGCGGGACGTTACCGATGCCTACGCCTGCGTCGGCGTCGTGCGCGTCATCGAGCGCCGCGCAGACAACCAGTTGGTCCTCGATGCCAGCTACATTCCGCCGTCCCTGGCGGTGCGAGAAACGGCCACCCTGGCTGGCTACGTGCGCGAAATCCAGGGCCTGCTCCACCAGCGGGGCGAAGCGCTGGCGGCGCGGTTGTCCCAGCCCGGCCGCGGCGGCGTTGCGGAGATCGCGGATTTCCTGCTGCTGCAGACCGTCAACCGCTTCGAGCCGGTATTTGCCCATTTCGGCGAAGTCAGCGTGCTGCACCCGGAACGCCTTTACGCCACCTGCCTGATGCTGGCGGGAGACCTTTGTACTTTTTCCCGCGACACACGCCGCCCGCCCGCGTATCCGGCCTACCACCACGATGATCCAGCGACCTGCTTCACCCCCTTGATCAACGACCTGCGGCGGTCGCTGTCGATGGTGATGGAGCAGTCCGCCATCCCGATCGAGTTGCAGGACCGCAAATACGGCGTGCGCGTCGCCATCATCCCCGACGCGAATCTGCTCAAGTCGGCCGCCTTCGTGCTGGCCGTCAATGCCCAGATGCCGGTGGAGGCGCTGCGCGTGCGCTTCCCCACCCAGGTCAAACTGGGGCCGGTGGAACGTATCCGCGACCTGGTCAATCTGCAGTTGCCGGGCATCGCCCTGCACGCTCTGCCGGTTGCGCCACGGCAGATTCCGTACCACGCCGGGTTCAATTATTTCGAGCTGGAACGCAGTGGCGACCTGTGGAAACAACTGGAGCGTTCGGGCGGACTGGCCATGCACATCGCCGGCGAGTTTCCCGGACTGGAACTGGAGTTCTGGGCGCTACGCACTTGATCCCCAACCCGTTCCGACGCGCTGCCGCTCCGGCTGGCCGCTCCCCCGACCGGCGAACCAAACCCCCGACAATCCCCCTGAGGGGTGAACCATGAGCCAAGACGATCCTTTCGCCCCGCTGGAAGGCAACCGCACCGTCATCCTGCCCACGCCGGGTGGCCGCGCCACGGCTTCGACGGCGACCACCGCTGCGCCGCGAACGGCAGCCTTCGAAGAGCCCGCGCACGTTCCCGCCATTGGCCTCAACCCTTTGCTGGCGGCTGCCAATCCGCTGCTGAACCTGGTGCCCCAGTTGCGCGGCACGCTGCAGCACAACAACCCGGCTGGCCTCAAAGAGGCTTTGGCGAACCAGATCCGGCAGTTCGAGGCACGCGCCAAAACCGCAGGCGTTGCGGCGGAAAAAGTGATCGCCGCCCGCTACACGCTCTGCACCCTGCTTGACGAGACCGCCGCCAGCACGCCCTGGGGTGGCTCCGGCGTGTGGTCCGCCCACAGCCTGCTGGTGATGTTTCACAACGAGACCTGGGGCGGAGAAAAAGTTTTCCAGTTGCTGGGCAAGCTGGCGGAAAACCCCGGCGCCAATCGGGACATTCTGGAGCTGCTGTATGTCGTTCTCGGCTTCGGCTTCGAGGGCCGCTACCGTGTCATGGACAACGGCCGCTCGCAACTCGAAGCCCTGCGGGAACGGCTGGCGCAGATGCTGCGCAACCAGCGCGGCGAATACGAACACGACCTCTCACCCCACTGGCAGGGGGTCGCGGTCAAGAAGAAAACGCTCAGCGACTCGCTGCCGTTGTGGGTCGCCGGCGCCGTGGCGGGCGTGCTGCTGCTGGGAATCTACATTGCGTTCAGCACCTTCCTGAACCGTGAATCTGACCCCGTGTTCAGCGCCATCCAGGGTATCCGCGCCGAAGGTGTGGCACCGCGTGCAGCACCGAGCCCGGGCGCCGCGGCCCCGGTCGCCAAACCCCGGCTGGCGGGCTTTCTCCAACCCGAGATCCAAGCGGGCTTGGTGGCGGTGCAGGACAAGGAGAACCTCAGCATCATCACCATCCGGGGCGACGGCTTCTTCGAACCCGGCAGCGCCACCGTCGCCGAGAAAGTGCGGCCGCTGCTGGCGCGCATCGCCGCGGCACTCAACACCGTGCCCGGCCAGGTGCAGGTCGTCGGCCACACCGACAACGTGCCGATCCATTCGGCGCGTTTCCCCTCCAACTGGCACCTATCCCAGGACCGGGCGAAATCGGTGCTGCAGATTCTTGCCACCACGGTGACACCGGCGCGTCTGTCGGCCGAGGGCCGGGCAGAGGCGGAACCGGTGGCCCCCAACGACACGCCCGCCAACCGCGCGCGCAACCGCCGCGTAGAAATCACCCTGTTCGCAGCCCCGAAGGCACCCTAGCGAGGTCCGGCGCGGTAACTGCCGTCGCAAGCGGGTGGGATGCACGGCGCGAGCGAGGGAACGACCAGACACATCAGCTCGATAGGCGAGGAGTGAGCGAGTGAGCAACCAAGCAGACCGCCGGCGCAACAGATTGATTCACCAGATCTCAGGCATCGCGAGGATGTCGGCATGAAGAAAATATTGGGCACTCTCTTCCACCCCGTTCTGCTGGCCGTTCTCGGCCTGGTGGCGCTGGCGGCGGTCATCTGGTTCTTCGGCCCGCTGCTGGCCTTTGCCGATTGGCGGCCGTTCGAGCCGGAATGGGTGCGTTTCGCCACCATCGCCGCCATCGTCCTGCTGTATGTCGGCAAGAAGGCCTGGGGCGCTTTCGCCGCCAAACGCGCCAACAGCCAGATGATGGACGGGCTGCTGCGGGCCGCCCCCGGAGCCGCGCAGCCCGAAGTGTCCGCCTCGGCGGAGGAAGTGGCCACCCTGCGCCAGCGCTTCGAGGAAGCACTGGCCAAGCTCAAGACCGCCCGCGTCGGCGAAGGTGGTAAGACATCGAAGGTCGGCGCACTGTTTGGGCGGCGCCAGTACCTGTATCAACTTCCCTGGTACATCTTCATCGGCGCGCCGGGCTCCGGCAAGACCACCGCTCTGGTGAATTCGGGACTGCAGTTTCCGTTGGCCGAGAGCCACGGCGCAGGCGCCATCCGCGGCTTTGGCGGCACGCGCAACTGCGACTGGTGGTTCACCGACGAAGCGGTGTTGCTGGACACCGCCGGCCGCTACACCACCCAGGAATCCAACCGCGAGGTGGACGCGTCGGCCTGGACCGGTTTCCTGCAGCTTCTCAAGAAGCACCGGCCGCGCCGCCCCATCAACGGCATCATCCTCACCGTCTCGGTCCT
>JBAWHH010000716.1:0-1517 GCA_049593715.1 Rhodocyclaceae bacterium | reverse complement strand
ATCCATTGGGGCTGACCCTCCAGCGTTATGCGCTACGGATTCGCTAACCGCATCATAACGCTTCGAGGATTCAGCCCCTCTTTATCCCATTGATGGAAAATACCTTTTCGCTAAGGTAGTGCCATTGGAGTCTGCTATGAGTCTTTGCCCCTGCGGTTCCGGGTGTGAGCTTGAAGAGTGTTGTGGCCCTGTCGTAGCCGGCGCGCCTGCCGCTACGCCCGAGGCGCTGATGCGTTCTCGCTACACGGCCTTCGTGCTGGGCAACATCGATCATATCGACCGCACCCATGCCCCGGAGATTCGTGCCGATTTCAACCGTGCCGAGGCGGAGCGGGCAGCGGCCGAAATCGAATGGCTCGGGCTTGAGGTGCGCGGTGCCAGCGAGGAGGGCGATTCAGGAATGGTCGAGTTCCTGGTGCGCATGCGGCGGCAGGGCCAGGATCTGGCGCAATATGAAGTGTCGAGCTTTCGCCGCGTGGACGGCCAGTGGCTATACACGGGTGGCAAGACCAGCCCCAACGTTCCTCAGCGCCACGTGGTCAAAGTCGGTCGCAACGATCCCTGCACCTGCGGTTCCGGGAAGAAATTCAAGAAGTGTTGCGGCGCCTGAGGACGCGCGCCCAGGATGGATCGCCGCTTCCTCTGCACTGAATGCGGAAAATGCTGTTTTGGCTGGCTTCCGCTGACCCTTGGCGACGCACTGACCAACGCCGCACGTTTCCCTCTGGCCCTGGTGTGGACGGCCGTTCCCCAAGGCGCTCGAACCTTTTCCCTCACCACCAGGCTCGGGATCTCCATCAAGCTGCCCAAGCGCAAGCAGATCGCCGCGGCCATTGCGCCTACTGCCTATCTCCCGCCCACATTTCCCTGCCCCGAGTTGACCGCTGCTGGGCGCTGCGGGATTCACGAGCACAAGCCTTTGCGCTGCCGGACGATGCCTTTCTATCCCTGGCGCGAAGAGGACGACCAGGCCGAGCTGCTCGTGCCGCGCAAGGGGTGGGAATGCGACACCTCCGCCGCGGCGCCGGTCGTCTATCACGACAAGCGGATTGTGGACCGCCGGAGTTTCGATCTCGAACGACGCGAATTGCTGGCCCAGGCGGCGACGATGCAGGCCTACGCCGACTATGCGCTGAAGTACATGCCATGGATCGTCGACAGCCTTGTCGCGCTGGCGCAAAAGGGATCGGGCAGTCTGGTGACCAGTCTCTCTTCCTTTCTGACTGCGATCAAGACCATCGACGCGGCAGCGGTTGCCGCCCAGCAACTACCCGTGCTCAGGCATTTCGAGGCGAGGACGAATGCCTTGGCGGATCTGGCCGAGTACCACCGCAACTACGCTGGCTGGGCGCGGGAGATGGCATATTTGGCGAAGCCGAAGGCCGGGTAGGGTCTGCCACCGTCGCTGGCGCGTGGATTCTGGGGTAGTCGGGGACGACGACGCGGCTTGCCCCCCTTGTATGTTCAGCCTTGTAGGTTTTCTGAATTTTTTGATAAAGAATGATCGAGGTCTGTGG
>JBAWHH010000715.1:0-2235 GCA_049593715.1 Rhodocyclaceae bacterium | reverse complement strand
GCGCTGCGGGCCGAAGCGCCGCGCAAGTACGTGATCGGCACTGCGGACGAAGGCGATTCGGGCACGTTCGCCGACCGCATGATCCTGGAAGGCGACCCCTACCTGATCATCGAAGGCATGACCATCGCCGGCCTCGCCGTGGGCGCCGAGCAGGGTTACCTCTACGTGCGCTGCGAATACCCCCACGCCATCGCCGTGCTCAACAAGGCGATCCGCATCGCCACCCGCTACGGCTACCTGGGGGCCGACATCCTGGGGTCGAAGCGCAGCTTCCATCTGGAAGTGCGCACCGCGGCCGGCGCCTACATCTGCGGCGAAGAAACGGCGCTGCTGGAAAGCATCGAAGGCAAACGCGGGCAGGTGCGGGTGAAGCCGCCGCTGCCCGCCGTATCGGGCCTGTTCGGCCTGCCCACCGTCATCAACAACGTACTCACCCTCGCCGCCGTGCCGCTGATCCTGGCGCGGGGCGCGGCCTATTTCCGCGACTACGGGGTGGGCCGTTCCCGCGGCACCATGCCCCTGCAACTGGCCGGCAACCTGCGCCAGACGGGCCTGGTGGAAGTCGCCTTCGGCCTGCCGCTGCGCCAGGTGCTCTACGAATTCGGCGGCGGCAGCCGCACCGGGCGGCCGATCCGCGCCGTGCAGGTAGGCGGGCCGCTGGGGGCGTATTTGCCGGAATCCCAGTTCGACACTGTGCTGGATTACGAGTCCTTCGCCGCCATCGGCGCCGTGCTCGGCCACGGCGGCATCGTCGCTTTCGACGACACCGTGGACATGGCGCGCCAGGCCCGTTACGCAATGGAGTTCTGCTCGATCGAATCCTGCGGCAAATGCACGCCCTGCCGCATCGGCACGGTGCGCGGCGTGGAAGTGATCGACCGCATCCGCGCCGGCGACGAGAGCCAGATCCCGCTGCTGGAAGACCTCTGCAACACCCTGCAATTCGGTTCGCTGTGCGCCCTGGGGGGCATGACGCCCTATCCCGTGCTGTCGGCCCTGCGCCACTTCCCCGACGATTTCCGGAGGAAACCATGAGAGCCATCGACGACTTCGATTTCGGCACCCCCGCCGCGGCCGGCGCGCCGGTTTCCCTGACGATCGACGACCTGGAAGTGACCTTCCCGGCCGGCACGTCGGTGATGCGCGCCGCCATCGCCGCCGGGCGCATGATCCCCAAACTCTGCGCCACGGACAGCCTCAAGCCTTTTGGTTCGTGCCGGCTGTGCCTGGTGGAAATCGACGGCCGCAAAGGGTTTCCCGCCTCCTGCACCACGCCGGTGGAGCCCGGCATGGTGGTGCGCACCCAGTCGGAAGCCCTCACCCGCCTGCGCCGCGGCGTCATGGAGCTTTACATTTCCGACCACCCGCTGGACTGCCTCACCTGCTCCGCCAACGGCCACTGCGAACTGCAGGACATGGCCGGCGCCGTCGGCTTGCGGGAAGTCAGATACGGGCTCGCGGGGGCCAACCATCTGAGCGAAACCGCCGACTCGTCCAACCCCTATTTCGCCTACGACCCCGCCAAGTGCATCGTCTGCCACCGCTGCGTGCGCGCCTGCGAGGAAATCCAGGGCACATTCGCCCTGACGGTCGCCGGGCGCGGTTTCGAGGCCCGCGTCACGCCGGGGCAGAACGAAGCTTTCATGGGCTCCGAATGTGTTTCCTGCGGCGCCTGCGTGCAGGCCTGCCCGACCGCCACCCTCACCGAAAAGCGCCTGACGGAGAAAGGCAAAGCGGATCGCAGCGTCGTCACCACCTGCGCCTATTGCGGCGTCGGCTGCGGCTTCAAGGCGGAGATGAAGGGCACCGAAGTCGTGCGCATGGTGCCGTGGCAGGACGGCCGCGCCAACGAAGGCCACGCCTGCGTCAAAGGCCGTTTCGCCTGGGGTTACGCCACCCACCGCGACCGCATCACCAAACCCATGATCCGCGCCCGCATCACCGACCCCTGGCGCGAAGCCTCCTGGGACGAAGCGCTGCAATACGCGGCAAAAGAGTTCCGCCGCATCCAGGCGAAACACGGCCGCGACGCCGTCGGCGCGCTGGTTTCCTCCCGCTGCACCAACGAAGAGGACTACCTGGTCCAGAAACTGGTTCGCGCCGCTTTCGGCAATAACAACGTCGACACCTGCGCCCGCGTCTGCCACGCCCCCACCGGCTACGGCCTCGGCGTCACCTTCGGCACCTCGGCGGGAACCCAGACTTTCCGCTCGGTGGACAAGGCAGATGTGATCC
>JBAWHH010000714.1:0-3205 GCA_049593715.1 Rhodocyclaceae bacterium | reverse complement strand
CCGGCAGGCCGGCATGCAACCATCAACGAGCCTAGGTCACGGTCGACAGGCAGGCGATCAGGTCATTTGCCGGGAAGCTGCCTGTCGCGAGTGGCGGCAGATGGCCGAGTGCGGCCTGATCGGTGTTACCCCCTTGTCAGCAACATGCGATGCGTTGCCTCGGGTAATCCGTTCTTTTGACGCTTAGACCAGCGCCCTGGGGGAGGTTGAATTAGCCTACTCAGGATAGTTCTTCGACTCCCCCGGACGGCGTGACGAGAACAGGGAATAGTTGAGCGGTATCTGAGGCGTCCTGAAGCTGGGCTTTCAGCCCAGCCAGGCCCGCGCGTTGCGGAACATCCTTACCCAGGGGGAGTCCTCGCCCCATTCCGCCGGATGCCAGGACATCTGCACGCTGCGGAATATCCTCTCCGGGTGGGGCATCATGATGGAGAAGCGCCCGTCGGCCGTGGTGAGGGCGGCGATGGCACCGATGGAGCCGTTGGGGTTGGCCGGATAACGCTGGGTCGGTGTGCCTTGGTTGTCGATGTAGCGCATCGCCACCAGGGCCTTCGCCTGTGCCGCTTCATCGCCGAACTCGGCGCGCCCTTCGCCGTGGGAAACCACCGCCGGCAGGTGGCTGCCGGCCATGCCGGTGAAAAACAGCGACGGCGACTCCGGCAGTTCCACCATCACCAGGCGCGCCTCGAATTGTTCGCTGCGATTGCGGGCAAAGTGCGGCCAATGTTCCGCGCCGGGGATGATTTCCGCCAGATGGCTCATCATCTGGCAGCCGTTGCAGACGCCGAGGGCGAAGGTGTCCATGCGTTCAAAGAACCTGGCGAACTCCTCCCGCAGGCGCGGATTGAAGAGTATGGACTTGGCCCAGCCCTGGCCGGCGCCGAGCACGTCGCCGTAGGAGAACCCGCCGCAGGCCGCCAGCCCGGCGAAATCCGCCAGCCTGGCCCGCTGCGCCTGCAGATCGCTCATGTGCACATCGAAGGGGGCGAAGCCGGCACGCTCGAAAGCCGCCGCCATTTCCACCTGGCCGTTGACGCCCTGTTCGCGCAGGATGGCGATGCGGGGGCGGGGGCCGCGCAGCACCGCGGGTGCGGCGACGTCCTCGGCAGGGTCGAAGGTCAGGGTCGCGGTGAGGCCGGGATCGTCCGTGTCCAACAAGGCGTCGAATTCTTCCCGCGCGCAGTCGGCATCGTCCCGCAGGGCCTGGATGTGGTAACTCGTCTCGGACCACACCTGCAAGAGTTCGGCCCGCTTGGCGCGGAAAATCGGTTTTGCATTGCGCCATAGGCGGATTTCGTCGAACTCGTTGGGCTCGCCGACGAAATGGGTGCAGCCGCCCAGGCCGGCGGCCCGGAGCGAGTCCATGACCCGCGAGCGGTCGGCGCGGCGGATTTGCACTACCGCGCCTAGCTCCTCGGCGAACAGGCCGGCGAAGACGTAGTCGGCGTAGCGGCCGCCGACGACCTCCGGCCGACGCTCCAGACCGTCCACGTCGTTCATCAGCGGGTCGTAGCAGACGGTGTCCACGTTGAGCGATATGCCGCAATGGGAGGCGAAGGCCATTTCGCAGATGGTGGCGAACAGCCCGCCGTCGGAGCGGTCGTGGTAGGCCAGGATCAGGCCGGCGCGGGCCAGTTGGCGCATGGCGGCAAAAAACGCCTTGAGCGGTCCGGGCGCTGCATCCGGGGCGTGCTCGCCGACGGCGTTGTAAGCCTGGGCCAGGACGGACCCGCCCAGACGATTGTGTCCCTGGCCCAGATCGATGAGCAGTAGGTCAGTTTCCTGGCCGGGTGTCAGCACCAGTTGCGGGGTCAGCGTGCGGCGCATGTCCGCCACCGGGGCAAACGCGCTGACGATCAGGGATAACGGCGCGACTACCTGTTTGGCCGTGTCGTCTTCGGACCAGGCGGTTTTCATCGACAGGCTGTCTTTGCCCACCGGGATGCTCACCCCAAGTTCCGGGCAGAACTCCAGCGCGACCGCTCGCACGGTTTCGAACAGCGCCACGTCTTCGCCGGGGTGGCCTGCCGCGGCCATCCAGTTGGCCGACAGCTTGACGGCGCCTAGATCGTCGATATCCGCGGCGGCGATGTTGGTGATGGCTTCGCCCACCGCCATGCGGCCGGCGGCGGGTGCATTGACCAGAGCCAGTGGAGTGCGCTCACCCATGGCAAACGCTTCGCCCCGATAACCGTCGAAGGACATGGCGGTGACCGCTACGTCCGCCACCGGCACCTGCCACGGATCGACCATCTGGTCGCGGGCCGTGAGGCCGCCGACGCTGCGATCGCCGATGGTGATGAGGAAGTTCTTCGACGCCACCGCCGGCATGCGCAGCACCCGCAGACAGGCTTCGCGCAGGTCAAAGCCCGTGGTGTCGAAGGGTGGCAGATGGGTAGGTCGGGTGGCGACGTTGCGGGTCATGCGCGGCGGCTTGCCGAGCAGGACTTCCATGTCCATGTCGACAGCGGCGTTGCCGAAATGGCGGTCCGACACCACCAGCCGGCCGTCCGTCGTCGCCTCGCCCAGCACGGCGAAGGGGCAGCGCTCCCGGGCGCAGAGGGCGGCGAACTCCTCCAGCCGATATGGGGGAATGGCCAGCACGTAGCGCTCCTGGGCTTCATTGCACCAGATTTCCCGCGGGCTCATGCCGGACTCTTCGCTCGGCGCGGCGCGCAGTTCGAAGCGGGCGCCGCAACCGGCGCCGTGAGCCAGTTCCGGCATGGCATTGGAGAGTCCCCCGGCGCCGACATCGTGCACCGAGAGGATGGGATTGGCCTCTCCCATCTGCCAGCAGCGGTCGATCACCTCCTGGGCGCGACGCTGCATCTCGGGGTTGCCCCGCTGGACGGAGGCGAAATCCAGGTCGGCGGTGTTGGTGCCGGTTGTCATGGAAGAGGCCGCGCCGCCGCCTAGCCCGATCAACATGCCGGGGCCGCCCAACTGGATCAGCAGCGTGCCGGCGGCGAAGTTGTGCTTCAGCGCCTGGTCCGCCCGGATGTTGCCCACGCCGCCGGCCACCATGATGGGCTTGTGGTAGCCGCGCACGGTGCCGCCGACTTCCTGCTCGAAGGTGCGGAAATAACCCGCCAGATTGGGACGGCCGAATTCGTTGTTGAACGCCGCCGCGCCGATGGGCCCGTCGATCATGATCTGCAGCGCCGAGGCGATGCGCTCGGGTTTGCCGTAGTCCTTCTCCCACGGC
>JBAWHH010000713.1:0-3097 GCA_049593715.1 Rhodocyclaceae bacterium | reverse complement strand
TCTTGTGTTCGGCACTGAGCACCAACGCCGCTCTTGCTGTTTGTCTCGCCATGCCAGCCTCCAAAGAA
Organism: Rhodocyclaceae bacterium; assembly: GCA_049593715.1. Taxonomy (GTDB): domain Bacteria; phylum Pseudomonadota; class Gammaproteobacteria; order Burkholderiales; family Rhodocyclaceae; genus JBAWHH01. The sequence goes on along the minus strand of JBAWHH010000713.1, from coordinate 3,029 downwards.
CTTGCCGGGACGGACATGATCGCGGAGACAAGCATTTACGTAAAGTCTTTGTCGGAACGAACTACTAGGATCATGAATCACCAAGAAAACCCACTCCCCCCGGCATCCTCGCGCACGCCAATTCCAAACCGGCCACCTGCACCGGATTTCGCGCCGTCGCTCATAGTCCACCGTCAGAGCGGCGCCCGAACCGCCCTAGACGGGTTTCAGGATCATCACCCAGATGGCGCCGACTAGCGGCAACGTGGCAATGATCCCCCAGATGAGCCAACGGCGGGCGTCGCGCATGTAGCTCTCGGGAATCTCCCCACCGTTGGCAAATTCTCGCGCCTGATGGGATTGCCGAATCTGCACCGGAATCAGGACGAACACCCACAGGGCGCCGGACACGACGAACAGCACCTCCCCCCACACTAGCCATGGCAGTCCGATCGGGTTCATCCCAATGACTCCAGCGGCACCGAAGCCCCCGACAAAGATCAGGACGATGCCACCCACGGTGAACCACCAGTCGGTCTGCGTCACGAGCCGCTGGCCAAAAGCAATCACGCGGGGATCGCGGGTACGGTCGGCGAACACCTTCCAGACGGCGGTTACCGTGACGTTGCCGACCAGGAGAACGACACCGAGGACGTGGAGGAACTTGAGGATCTGATACAGGATGGGGAACTCGACGTTGGACATTCGCGGCGGAGAACGATGGGTTGGATTTGCGCAAGCCACGATCGTAGCAGTTGGCGGCTAGGCTGAAACGAGCGCTGCCGGGAAAACTGGGCCAATGAGGATCGCTTGGCAACGTGACTGTCGGTCATCATCGCCAAGGGCCGACTAAAGAACGGGTCCGACGAGCGTCCCGTCCCGTTCCGTTCCGGGAAAGTTAGGAACAGCGACAAAACGCGTGGGTGCGAGCCACGACGCGGACGATAGCAAAGCCGTAACACTCCGACGGTAATCTCGGTCCAATGTTCGCCGGCAAGATCGCTAGGTGCTCTGCTGCCTTGCCGGGCTCGGGGTCACCTTGCGTCTGTCGGCAGATTGCGGTTCGGGAATCTTGGCGGCCAGTGACGCGGAGACTGTTCCTGCTTGGTCATGCAATTGGGACTGACCACAAGCGAATGTTCCCCTCATCCACAAATCAGACCGATGCCTCAAGTTCGTTCGATCTTCATATCCGACGTCCATCTCGGCACTCGCGGGTGCCAGGCTGAACAACTGCTCAATTTCCTGCGGGAGTACGACTCCGAGTACCTGTTCCTCATTGGCGATATCGTCGACTTCTGGGCCATGCAACGCGGCGTCCATTGGTCCGCGGCTCAAAACACAGTCCTCCAAAAGATCCTGCGGCGCGCCCGGCATGGGCAGAAGGTCTATTTCATACCAGGCAACCACGACGAAACCCTGCGGGACTACGTTGATTCGGAATTTGGAAACATCTACGTGGTGAATGACTTCCACCACACGACGGCCGAAGGCAAGAATTTGCTACTGCTTCATGGCGACGAGTTCGATCAGATTACCCGCTACCACAAGTGGCTTGCCATCGTAGGGGACGCGGCCTATAACTTCCTCGTTCGCATCAATACGGGGCTTTCTTGGGCAAGGCGCAAGCTAGGTCTCGCGGGTTACTGGTCGTTGGCAACCTATGCCAAGCAGCGAATCAAGGCTGCAGTGGACTACATTGACGACTTCGAGGATGCGGCGCTGCATGCAGCACGCCAGCGTGGCTACGATGGCATCGTCTGCGGCCACATCCATTCCGCCGCAATGCGTGAGGCGCACGGATTGATTTACGCCAATTGCGGAGATTGGGTGGATAGCTGCACGGCCGTCGTCGAGACGCCAACAGGCGCCCTGCGGTTGATACATTGGCGCGGCCAGGAAGAGCAGCAACCCACCCGAACGCCAGCTCAAGCAGAAACTGAGCGAATTGCGGCCTGAACCACCCTACGCCAGCCCCCAAAAAGTCCGATCGGCCGCGTCCGAGCAAGGCTCACGGGATCGCCCCGAAAACTAGGAACAAAAAAACCGAGCAACGCTCGGTTTTTTTGGGGCCATGAAATTCTGCTTACTCTGGGATAACCGAAGCAACTTCAGCCCCAGTATCGGCACGGTCCATCAACTCCACCAAAGCCATCGGTGCATTGTCTCCGTCTCTGAAACCGAACTTCAGGATTCGGAGGTATCCGCCTGGACGGGTGGCGTACCGCGGGCCCAATTCGTCGAACACTTTCACTACCATCTCGCGATCGCGCAGCCGGTCGAACGCGAGCCGCCGGTTGGCGAGACTGGGCTTCTTCCCTAGTGTCAGGATAGGCTCCACGACGCGGCGAAGCTCTTTCGCCTTTGGCAGCGTGGTCTTGATTACTTCATGCCGCAACAGGGAGTTAGCCATATTCCGCAACATGGCCTGCCGGTGCGACGAGGTGCGATTGAGCTTCCTGAGCCCGTGACGATGACGCATCTGTTACCTCTGCTTTCTTCTATTCGGCGACGACTCAGAGCTTCTCCAACCCTGCTGGCGGCCAATTCTCGAGTTTCATACCAAGGGTCAGCCCGCGGGAAGCGAGAACTTCCTTGATTTCGTTAAGCGACTTACGCCCGAGATTGGGCGTCTTTAGCAATTCTGTCTCCGTACGCTGGATCAGGTCGCCAATGTAGTAGATATTCTCCGCCTTGAGACAATTCGCCGACCGAACCGTCAGCTCCAAATCATCCACTGGCCGTAGAAGGATCGGATCAACCTGCGTAGGCTTCAGCGGCGACTCGATCGACATCGGCGTGCCTTCCAACTCCGCAAACACCGACAGCTGATCCATCAGAATGCGTGCGGCGTACCTGATTGCCTCTTCCGGCTCGACCGCGCCATTGGTTTCCAAATCAACGATCAAGCGGTCCAAATCTGTCCGCTGCTCGACGCGCGCAGCTTCAACCGAGTAACTGACGCGGCGAACGGGGCTGAAAGAAGCATCCAGAACAATTCTCCCAATGCCTTTCGTTTCACCCCCGGCCGGCCGCACATTTCCAGGAAC
>JBAWHH010000712.1:0-1802 GCA_049593715.1 Rhodocyclaceae bacterium | reverse complement strand
ATCCCCCTTTTTTTGTGCTTTTGAATTTGCCCATGTCAAGGCAAAATGCCGCGCTTGTTGCTTTCGAGGGCTTCCAAATGCCGCCATCAGATGAATTTTCCTCGCGCCGCCGCTTCTTGCGGGCCGCAATGCAGGTCTCGGTCGGGATACCGCTTCTCGCCGCCGCCCAACGCGGCCTGGCTGCAGTCTCCTTGACGCTGCCGCCGCGAGGAATGGAAAACGCCAAGACATTGGCCTTCGAGCATACCCACACCGGCGAGTCCCTGTCGATCACCTACGCTGTGGGGGACGACTACGTGCCGGACTCGCTGGAAAGGCTGAACTACTTCCTGCGAGACCACTACACGGGCGTGGTGGGCAACGTGGATCCTGCGCTCCTGGACCTGCTCTATGGACTGCGGAGAGAATGCGCCGCCGACATGCCGTTCCAGGTTATATCGGGCTACCGCTGCCCGGCCACCAATAGCGCCCTGCGCAAGCGCGGCGGCGGCGGAGTCGCGCGCAATAGCTTGCACATGGAGGGTCGCGCCATCGACATCCGCCTGCCCGGCATGGAACTAGGCGATCTCCGGGACGCGGCCCGGAGCCTCAAGATCGGCGGAGTTGGCTATTACCCGGCGCAGGAGTTCGTGCACGTAGACACTGGCGCCGTACGCTACTGGTAGCGGGCACCGGTCTGCGCCGTAGCGACCAGCGACTTCGCCGCGGCGGCGGGGCGCGACGGCTTCGAGGCAGTACGCAGCGCCTCGTCCATCGGTTTATCGTACCCATAGACGTCCGCCAGGAACAGCACGCGACCGTCTTCCTCCACCACCGAAGTCGAATAGAAGATCAGTACAGGCACCGGTTTCGCCAACTTCACCGTCTGGGTCTTGCTGCGCGCCATGGCATCCCGGATTCGCTTTTCGCTCCATTCGGGCTGTTCTTCCAGGACGAACTGGGCGACCCGAACTGGTTCCTCGACGCGGATGCAGCCGTGGCTGAAGTCCCTGCGCGTACGGGCGAACAGTCCCACCGAAGGCGTATGGTGCAGGTAGATATTCATGTCGTTGGGCATGACGAATTTAATCTTGCCCAAGGCATTGTGAGCGCCTGCCCGCTGACGAATCCGCACCTGGCCACCCGCCAGCCCGCCTCCGCCTTCACCAGCCCCAACGGCTCTTCCTGTGCTGGTGGAAACCAATTCCATACCGTGCCGGGCGAGATAACTCGGATCGCGCCGCACCTTGGGGAGAATTTCTTTCGTCGCGATGGACGGGGGCACGTTCCACTGCGGGCTGAACTCGATGCGGCGCATGTCCTGGGTGAATACCGGAGTACGCGTGCTCTGCGTCGCCTTGCCGACGATCACCTTGCTGACGAACCGGGTACGTGGACCCTCCGGACCGACATCCACCGCCCTGAGCGCAAACTCGGGAATATTGACCTTGATCAGCCGGCTGCCTTCGAACGAAGGCGCCCAGCGCATGCGCTCCATTGCCAACACGATCTGCCGCACACGCCACTCCAGCGGCACGTTGAGAGCGGCGAAAGTGTCCTTGGCGACTACGCCGTCTCCGGGCAGGCCGTGGCGCACCTGAAAGCGCTTTACCGCCTCCACCAGTTTTCCATCGTAACGAGAAGCCGGTGCCGGCGAAGGCTGCGCGTCCCCCAAGGCTACCAACAACCGCTCCAGGGCAGCGGCGCCGGAGTACTCACTGCCCGGCTCCAACCGCCGGACCACGGGAACCGGCGCGAGAGATGTGTCCGCCGCCAGTTGGCGATAGCGTGGCAATGCTTTCCGCAGACGCTCGTACATCGGC
>JBAWHH010000711.1:0-4489 GCA_049593715.1 Rhodocyclaceae bacterium | reverse complement strand
GCTCGAAGAGTACCGCGACGAATATCAGCGCCGCTTCCTCGCGGCCGCCAAAGAGGGCATCGGGCGCGACCAGTGGAGCAACTACCAAACCTTCCTGGCGCGGCTGGATCAGGCCGTCGCCCAGCAGCGCACAGCGCTGGAGGCTTCCCGCCAGCAGACCAGTGCCGGCCAGAAAGCGTGGCTGGGTGAACGCAACAAGGCGAAGGCGTTCGACACGCTTTCCCAACGGCATCAAGCCCAAGTGCTCAAAGCCGAAGGAAAGGCAGAGCAGAAAATGACCGATGAACACGCAGCCAAAGGCAATCGGGATGGCGATTCCACTGGCGAAAACGGGGAATAGCCATCTGGCACAACGCTTGCTGATTCCCCATCGAGACCACTCACCCGCCAAGGACTAGTCGATGCCAAACCCAGTTGTCGCCCCACTCTTTCACCCGGCGCCAGCAACCGCCGCAAAGTCCGCGGGGGCTGCCATTGCCGAAAGGAGTGACGCCAAAGCCAGCGAGGCGGACGCGAGCAAATTCTCGAGCGTGCTGGGTTCCAAAGTCGATTCCGCCCCGGCAAGGGAAGCCCCTAGCGAAGGCACGTCGGCGACCGAGAAGGGCGAGACTGCGGGACAGACGACCACGGCAACTGAACCCCTGAAAATTGATCTGAGCGCCCTGCTACCGATGATTGCTGCGCAGATGGCAGCCGTCGCGGGCGACAGCGCAGTTTCGGGCCAGGCCGCAGGCGACAGTGCCAAGGCAATCGGAACGCGCCAAGTTGGCGCTGACCTCGCCGCAACGTTTCTGACGGCGCAGACTGCCGCACCGGCAAATCCTGCCGATCCAGGGCTCCAGAATGAGGAATTTTCGCTCGCCAGGGCAGACACACCGAACCCAAGGCTGGTTGCCGCCTCAGTGACAGACGCAGACGCCACGATAAAGTTTGAAGCGGGCGGGAAGGACGGCGAGAAGACACTACAAACGCTAGAGCCCCTGCAGGTTGCCACAACGGAAGCGCCCGCCCCGAGTCACGCTGCGACGCACTCGACAGGAGCGGCCGAGGTGAACACGGTCAAGATCGAGACGCCGGTCAGCGCCCCGCGCTGGAGCGAGGATCTGGCCGAGAAGGTCATTTGGCTCACTCATCGCAACGAGAATCGTGCCGAGTTGGTCCTCACCCCCGCCACCCTGGGCCGCATCGAAGTCACCGTTACGCAAAGCCCAAACGGCGACACCAGCGTGATGTTCGTCGCTGCCAGCACCCAAGCGCGCGACGCGCTCGAACAGTCGCTGCCACGGCTGCGGGAAATTCTTGGCGACGCGGGAATTTCTCTCGGCCAGACTGGCGTCAACGCCGAATCCTCGCCGCGGAACGGCAGCAGCGACACAGCGTCACGACAGCCACGCAGCCAGATCGAAAGCCTAGCGGACGGGGCCATCGCCGCAGTCTCTGCGCGCCCACGTTACGGACTGGGCATGGTCGACACGTTTGCCTGAAGGTGCGGGACGGTCCGATCGGCCACCAGAACGGTGACCGGACCGGCCACAAATTGGGCCGGAATCAGCAGCCTTTTTGCCGGAACGGCGGCGTGGGCCTGCCCGCATAATCCCCTCACTGGCAACCGGCCAGCACTTCAGAGGCCGGTTGGACAATTTCCCCGGAGCGCGAAATGAGCAAAGCCGCGGCAAAGAAGGAACCCGCAGACAGCAGCAAACCACCAGCAGCGAAATCCAAACTAATGCTGATCATCATCGTCGCCGCCGTGCTGGTGCTGGGTGGCGGAGGAGCGGCAGCCTATTTCATGATGTCGAAAAAGAGTGGCGGCAGCAAAGAGAAGGAGGTCAAGGAGCACGTCGCCAAACCTCCGGTATTCGTAAGCATGGAGCCATTCACGGTCAACCTCCAGGCGGAGGCAGCCGAGCAATTCCTGCAGGTGGCGGCAACGCTGAAAGTGCAGGGCAAGGAAGTCGAAGAGAAGGTGAAGTCCCACACCCCGGAGATTCGCCACAAAGTGCTGCTGCTCCTTTCCAGCAAGAAGGCGTCGGAAATTTCACCTACCGAAGGAAGGGAACAACTGGCGGAGGATCTGCGGCGGGAAATCAACATCATCATCGACGGCGAGCCGCCGCGCAAAGCCAAGCGCAAGTCTGCGGCCAAGGCCAGCAGCAAGGCGGAGGGGAACGAAGCCGAGGCGGAATCCGGTCCATCCCCGGAAGACTCGATCCAGGGCGTCCTGTTCACCTCGTTCATCATCCAGTAGCGTCATGGCCCAGGATTTCCTGTCCCAGGAAGAAGTCGACGCCCTGCTCAAGGGCGTAACGGGGGAACCGGACGAACCGGCTCCGGAACAGGAAGCGACCGGGGGTGTCCGCCCCTACAACCTGGCGACCCAGGAACGCATCGTGCGCGGGCGCATGCCCACGTTCGAGCTGATCAATGAACGTTTCGCCCGCAACCTCCGCGTCGGCCTGTTCAACTACATGCGGCGCACCACGGAAATTTCCCTCAACCCGGTTCGAGTACAGAAGTACAGCGAGTTCATCCGCAATCTGGTGGTGCCGACCAACCTCAATTTGGTCCAGATCAAGCCGCTGCGGGGCACAGCGCTGATCGTCTTCGACCCCAATCTGGTGTTTCTGGTAGTCGACAACATGTTTGGCGGCGACGGCCGATTCCACACCCGGGTCGAAGGGCGCGATTTCACTGCCACCGAGCAGCGCATCATCCAGGGCATGCTCAATGTCGTGTTCGAGGAATACGAACGGGCTTGGAAGCCCGTGTTCGAAGTGAAGTTCGATTACCTGCGGTCCGAAATGAATTCCCAGTTCGCCAACATCGCCACCCCATCCGAGGTAGTCGTGGCAACCACATTCTCCCTGGAACTTGGCGGCACGGCGGCGGACATGCACGTCTGCATCCCCTATGCCATGGTGGAACCAATTCGCGAATTGCTCTACAGCGCAATGCAGAGCGATCACATCACCTCGGACAAGCGCTGGATCAGTCTGCTTACGCGCCAGGTTCAGGAAGCGAATGTGGTTCTGCGCGCCACCCTGGGCCGGTCCGAAATCACTTTGCGCCAGATCCTGGGCATGAAAGTCGGCGACGTCGTCCCGATAGACATTCCGGAAACCATCCAGGGCGAAGTGGATCAGGTTCCGATACTAGAGTGCCGTTATGGCGTTCAGAATGGCCAGTATGCACTAAGGATCGAGCGATTCCTGGCCCAGGACGACAACCCAACAGGCAGCTTGCCTCATTAAAAAACCGCAATGACCGACACCGAACTCGAAGCCCAAATCGGCGAAGACGATTGGGCCGCAGCCATGGCCGAACAAGCCATTGCGGAAAGCGACCCAGTGGCCGAAGCGCTCAAGCCAGCGCAGATTTTTCCCGAGTTCCAGGAATCGGGTGGGCGCAAGGAGCAGCTCCACGACTTCGAGATGATCCTGGACATTCCAGTGAGCCTCAGCGTGGAACTGGGCCGAACAAAGATCTCGATCCGCAATCTGCTCCAACTCGCCCACGGCTCGGTGGTGGAACTGGACGCCATGGCCGGCGAGCCCATGGACGTACTGGTCAATGGCACGCTGATAGCTCAGGGCGAGGTCGTCGTGGTCAATGACAAGTTCGGCATCCGCCTCACCGACATCATTACGCCAGCGGAAAGGATGAGAAAACTCAATCGCTGACGTCGAACGCTTTGCTGTACTCCCTCTGTAGTTCTTTGATTGGGGCGGCGCAAACCGCCCCTATTTTTTTCCTCTCGTCCCATTGAGGAAACGCCGTGGGGAAAGGCAGAAATTGCCGGCCTTTTGCCGGTCTTCTCGCCGCCTTGCCGCGGCTGGGCGGTGGCTATCCTGCCTGGGTCCCCACCGCCCTCCTTGGAGCAGCATGATCCACTTGCACCGCGTCATTGCCCTGTTTCCCCTGTCCATCGCCTGGGATTTGGCCGGTGCGGAAAGCCCTTCGTCCGCCCTGCCGCAGATGGGTTCGGGTCTGTTGCAGATGTTGGCGGGACTGGCTCTGGTAGTGGGGCTGATCTTTGCCAGCCTCTGGCTGCTAAAAAAGATCTCGGCACCCCGCGGCGCCACCGCCGGACTGCTGCGGGTGGTCGCGGGCACCGCGGTCGGACCACGAGAGCGCGTCATTCTCGTGGAAATCGGAGAAGACTGGCTTGTGCTAGGGGTCGCGCCTGGGCAGGTAAACACCTTGCACCGGCTGCCCCGTCAAACCCCTGCCGCCCCACCCGCGGAAACGCCTGCACCGACGATGGATTTCGGCAAGAGGCTGCGCAGCATCATGGCGCGCCGGAATGTTCAGGGCTGAGGTCAGCATGCCGTCGATTCCTTTGCGCCACTTCGGTTTGCTGCTGGTAGCGCTGGGCGGGTTGCTGCTGCCGATGCTCGCCCAGGCGCAGGCCCTGCCTGCCCTCACCACGTCGCCTGCCGCCGGTGGCGGGCAGACCTACAGCGTGTCCGTGCAGACCCTGCTGCTGCTC
>JBAWHH010000710.1:0-4387 GCA_049593715.1 Rhodocyclaceae bacterium | reverse complement strand
GACAGGGAAGTATGTTGAGACCATAACCGCTGCGCCAGCCGGTACGAACTGCCAACTGGAAGCCACGTTCAAAATGACGGGCGTTTCTGACAAGCTTGCCGGCAAGAAACTCCGCTTCACCTACAATCCCGCCAACGGAAACTGGGTTTGCACTTCGGACATCGGCGAGTCCATCCGTCCTAAGACCTGCACGACCCCGCTGTAAGCCTCGACGCCTCGGGTGGACTAGCGAGCCTTCAAACTGTCCGACGCGCTCAGCGCTACCCAAAGAAACCCCGCCTCGGCGGGGTTTCTACTTTTTCGTGCCCGGTAACCGCTAATACTTGCGGATTGAAGTCGGGCTCCAACGCGGTAGACGGCTGGAGACTCCGCTATTCCGTTCGCCGTACTTCGGGCCTGAAGTAAACGGCTGTCGCCGGCAACTCTGCGCTTATAGCTTGCATGTGGTGGAAACGGGCGCTGTCGATTTTTTCGTGGGCCATTGCTGCGCGGATCGCGCAATCCGGCTCGGCGCGATGGCGGCAGTCGCGGAAGCGGCATTGGCCGAGATAGGGGCGGAATTCGATGAAGGCGTGTTCCACCTGCTGCCGCGTCAGGTGGGCGAGGCCGAGCACCTGCAGTCCGGGGCTGTCGATGATTTGCGTGCCGTCGTCCCGGAAATAAACACGGGAAAGTGTGGTGGTGTGTTTGCCGGAGTCGAGGGCCGCGGAGATTTCTCTCGTGGCGGCATCGGCGTCGGGCACCAGGCGGTTGATTAGCGTCGATTTCCCCATGCCGGACTGGCCGATCAGGATGCTCCTCTGGCCGGCGAGGCATGACTCCAGGGGCGCGATACATTCCCGCGCGCAGAGTTCCAGGACGGTGTAGCCGGCGCGGCGAAAAACGTCTATCTGGGCGCGTGCCTCGTCCAGACGTGATGTCAGATCCGTTTTGTTCAGCACGATGGTCGCCGCCAGATCCTGGGATTCGGCCGCCGCCAGGCAGCGGGAAACGAGTTCGGGGCTGAAACTCGGCTCCGTGGCGACGACGATGACCACGTGGGTGACGTTGGCGGCGATGAGCTTCTGCTTGAAAACATCGCTGCGGTAGAGCAGGGTGCTGCGGGGGGCTAGGTCGGTGACGATTCCCTGACCTTCCGCCGTTACTTCCAGGTGAACGTGATCGCCGCAGGCCAGATGGCTCTTTTTCCCCCGCGTGTAGCATTGCAGCAGTCTGCCGTCGCTTTCCAGACGCACGGCGTAATGCCGGCCATGGGTCGCCATGACCAAGCCGGTGTGGCTTTTGCTCAAGGGAGGATCCCCGGCATCCGAGACGATGAGGTCAAGTCATTCATAGCCGTTCATCGCTTTTTGAACCTTCATAATCGGATGGCTATGCTTCAACGCCGATTTAACGTCATAGCCACATATTTCCATACTCGGTAGGGCCATAGTAGCAGGCGCTGCCCAGAGGGGACGCCATGGCTTATGACAAATTGAGCCTCGGTCGTCCTGCACCGGCGGTGCGATCCGCCGCCTCAGCAGGCAAGCTCCCTTTTCCGCCCCTATTGTCTACTGGGCATCGTCTCCACGCTTACGATAAGCCCAATCGTCCCTGTTTCACAGGTTCGAAAACAGCTTCAAAAAAGGCGGTTTGATGTATGCACAAGTATACATATACTTGGCCGATGCGTTACACCTTCGAACCGAAGAAGCGAGCCTCGAACCTGAAGAAGCACGAGTACGACTTAGACGACGCGCCACTGGTGATCGAGAGCGATCGCACCGTGACATTCGAGGATCGGCGCTTCGACTACGACGAGCAGCGGTTCATTACCCTTGGGGTGTTGCGCGGGGATGTGGTGGTGATAACCACCGCCGAGACGGATGAGGAAATCCGGGTGATTTCGATGCGGAAGGCCGAGCGAAATGAGCAGGAAATCTACTACAGCAACCTTTGACGAGGACGTCCCCATCACCCAGGCCGACGTCGATGCCGGCAAGCTGGTCTTGCGAAAGCGTGAAGGGGGGCGCGTCGTTCAACCCAAGAAGCGGGTGACGCTTTACCTCGATGCCTCTGTGGTGGATCGCTTCAAGTCCATGGCCGGCGAGCGTGGCTATCAGACCCTCATCAACGAGACCCTGAAAACCTCGCTGCAGCAGTCCGACATCGAGGCTGCGATCCGCAAGGTGATCCGGGAGGAGCTGAAAAGCGGGAAAGCGGCATAGCTTCAGCCGCTCGCCGGCACGGAACAGTGCGGGGGAGCGGTGGATAAGGTGCTGCGACACTCGGGGTACGGCGAATCCCGGTCGAGCACGACGATCGGGCGTCAATTCCTCGCCGCCTGGAGCCGACCCACGCGCACCGAGGCCGGCGGATGGGAGTCGTAGAAAGCGGAGTAGAGCGGGTCCGGCGTCAGCGTCGCGGCGTTGTCGCGATAGAGCTTGACCAGGGCGCTGACCAGATCGGCGCTCTGCGCCTGCCGTGCCGCATACGCGTCGGCTTCGAACTCGTGGCCACGGGAAAGGAAGCTGGCAATCGGCGTGAGGGGGAAAAGGAACACGGGCAGCACCAGGAGGTAGAGCACCAGCGCGGCGGCGGTGCCCTGGGTCTCCATTCCCAGGCCGAGGAAAAACCAGGGTTGGTGAATCAGGAATCCAAGCAGCCACATGAAACCCAGGCTCACGACCGCCAGCACCGCGAGGCGCTTCCAGACGTGGCGCAATTTGTAGTGGCCCAGTTCGTGGGCCAGCACGGCTTCGATCTCGGGGGGCGAGAGCTTCTCGATCAGTGTGTCGAAGAAGACGATGCGCTTGGCTGCGCCGAAACCGGTGAAATAGGCGTTGCCGTGGGCGCTACGGCGCGAACCGTCCAGCACGAACAGGCCGCTGGCGCGGAAACCGCAGCGCGCCAGCAGCGCTTCGATGCGCGCCTTCAGGGCCTCGTCCGGTAGTGGCGAAAACTTGTTGAACAGCGGCGCGATGAGCGTCGGATAGATGAGCATCACCAGCAGGTTGAAGCCGAGCCAGAACATCCACACGTAGAGCCACCAGCGCGGCCCCATCTGGGCCATGAGCCAGAGCACGATGAACAGCACTGGCAGGCCGAAAGCGGCGGACAGCAGCGCCTGCTTGAACAGATCCGCGATGAACAGCCGGAACGTCAGTTTGTTGAATCCAAAGTGTTCTTCGATGACGAACGTTCGAAACAGTGAAGACGGCAGCTCGACGACGAAGGCCGTGACGCCGACGCTGGCGATGAAGGCGATGCCGTGGGCGTAGCCGCTGGGCGAAAACACATCCGCCCAGGCTTCATGCAGCCATTGCAGGCCTCCGCCGAGCGTGAAGGCCAGCAGAAGCAACAGGCCCCAGACCTCATCGAACAGGCCGAGGCGCAGTTTCGCCCGGGTGTAATCCGCCGCCTTCTGGTGGTTCTCTAGCGTGATGCTGTCCCGAAAAGCCGCTGGCACGGCGGCGCGGTGATGCTGGACATGGCTCGCCTGGCGCAGACTGAGCCATACGCGCAGGGCGGTGGTGATGGCGACGGCGAGCAGGAAAACGATGCTGAAGGCGGAAGCGGCGTTGGCAGGCATTGGGGAAGCGGATTTGGCGAGTTAAAGCGGCGGACGGGAGGGCCAGCTATGACAGAATGGCGGGTCTTCGGGTTCGACCGCAAGGCGCCCGCATAAACGACGGAAGATCATGGCACAGGATCAAAACAACCTGGTGTGGCTGGACATGGAAATGACCGGCCTCGACCCCGACAACGATCGAATTATCGAACTCGCGGTGGTGGTGACGAATGCCGCATTGGAAACCGTGGCCGAATCGCCCGTGCTGGTGGTGCATCAGCCGGATGCGGTGCTCGACGGAATGGACGACTGGAACAAATCCACCCACGGCCGCAGCGGGCTGATCGACAAGGTGAAGGCGTCGCAAATGGATGAGGCGGCGGCGGAAGCTCAGTTGCTGGCTTTCCTTCAGGAGCACGTACCTTCGCGCACCTCGCCGATGTGCGGCAATTCCATCTGCCAGGACAGGCGGTTCATGGCGCGCTACATGCCCAAGCTGGAAGCGTATTTCCACTATCGCAATCTGGATGTCAGCACGTTGAAGGAACTGGCGCGGCGCTGGAAACCGGAACTGGCCAAAGGCGTGGTGAAGAACGGCAAGCACGAAGCGCTGGCGGACATCTACGAATCCATCGCCGAAATGCGCTACTACCGGGACAACTTCCTGAAGCTTTGAGCCGGCCCCGCCGGGCGGCGGGCGCCCGAAAAGCGCCCCGGCCCGCCCGAAGGTTGTTGCCCCGCGGCGATCACGCCCGCCCGCTGCGGAACTGGTCTACCAGGCCCATCAGTCCGGTGGTCGAACCGTCCAGTTGGGCGCCGGTCCCTGCCCCCGACGAC
>JBAWHH010000709.1:0-3667 GCA_049593715.1 Rhodocyclaceae bacterium | reverse complement strand
GCCCTAGGCAGGCCGCCGAAAGCGGCGCAACTGCCGACGGCGATGATAGCCATGGCGCCGCTGGAAACCGCCATCAATGTTTCGTAGTTGCTGGCGCCGCCGCTGGTGGAGTAGAACTCGGTCTCCTTGCCCGGCAGCGAACCATCGACAATCACAAGATACTTGCCCGCGGCAGCCCGCATTGCCTGCTCGCGGGCTCGTTCCGCTGCTGCGCCCGCGGCCGCAAACAGGGTTTCGTGGTAATCGAGGGAAATCAGATCGAACAGCAGGCTTTCCAGGCTGGGTGCATCGGACCGCGTGAGGGATTCGGTGCAACCGGTGCATTCCTGGAACGAAAGCCAGATCACCGACTGTCGCTGGGCTTTTGCCAGCGTCTGGGCCAGTTCGGCCGCGGCACCGGGTGGCAAGGCCAGTACCGACGCCAGCACGCTGCAGGCCTTGAGGAAGCTGCGACGGCTCACGCCCCGCCGCGCCAGCACGTCGCCTACCGTTTGCGGATTTCCCGACATTCGAGGCTCCTCCCTTTCACGTCGCAGGCCACAACCAGAATCGCCCTGACCTACGGTCGTTGCCCGAGCGGCCGGACGGCGGCGCCAAAGGCTTCGAGTCCACGCGCAGACGGCAGCGCTGAACCCGCGTCCCAGCAGACGCCGCGCGCCGCGATGTCTCCCCAGCCGAGGCCTGCCCGCCAAGCCGCAATCAGCGTTTCGGCAAGGCGACAGGCGGCACCCACAGACGCGGCGACCGCATCGGACAGTTTGTCTCCCCAATCCATCCACCCGGGTTGGACCACAATCAGCGCGCGTCGCGGGGGCAGCACCTCTTCCAGTTGGAGGGAAGCGGTTAGATCCAGCAGGCCGACTTCGTGGGCGCTACGCTTCCGGTTGGCGGCCAGGAAGCGATCCATCTCCTCCCCGCAAAAGGCGGCCACTTCGCCAGGGACAGCATCAAACCGGGCGGCATCGAGAACAATCAGCGCCTCGTGTTGCGCAATCATCGGTGCCAAGGCAAGGCCGAGCGTCCCCCCATCCAGCATTTCGATATCGTCCGGTTCTTCGGCCAGGCGGCGACGCAGCGCCTGTAGGGCGTGAACCCCAAAACCGTCGTCGGACAACAGCGTGTTGCCGATGCCGAGCACCAGCAAGCTCGAGTCCGGAAGAAGCGCGGGCATCACTCGACACCGACCGGTGAGGCTGCCGTCCAGCATGGTAGCCAGCGGCAAGAGCAATCAGAACGCACCCAGGAAGCGAAGCACATGCTCGAACCCGCCTTTGAGCATTCGAATATGGTTCAACACTTATAAACAATTGGCTCAGCTTTGTGAAGCTTGAGGATTTGATCTAGCTCAACCGGGGGCGAGATGTCCTTCCCGGGCCGTGGAGGCCGGGACGCGCCGCACGGCGCTGCAGGCGGGCACGGCAGGCGGGACAAAAAGGAGAGAGGTGAGGCGCAAAACAAAACGGGGCGCGTCGCGCCCCGTTCTCGTTCTCCAACCGGAGACCGCTATTCTGCGGCGGGCTTGCGCGCCTGCAGCTTTTCGCGGATACGCGCGGACTTGCCCGAACGCTCGCGCAGGTAATAAAGCTTGGCACGGCGCACGGCGCCTCTGCGCTTGACTTCGATGCTGGCAATCAGCGGCGAGTAGGTCTGGAAAGTACGCTCCACGCCTTCGCCGGATGAGATCTTGCGTACGATGAAGGAGGAGTTGAGCCCGCGGTTGCGCTTGGCAATGACCACGCCTTCGAACGCCTGGACGCGCTTGCGCTCGCCTTCCACCACGTTCACGTTGACGATCACGGTGTCCCCGGGGGCAAACTCGGGAATGACCTTACCCAAGCGGGCGATTTCTTCCTGCTCCAACTGCTGAATCAGATCCATAACTTCGCTCCTGGTTGTTCTTCCATGGCCTTTGGCCTCGTGCCTAGAGCAGGCAAGCGCCTGGTGGGCATCGTTTCTTGCTTTCGTACTACTGCCGACTGCTCCGTCGCGCGCCGCATCGCGCACGTCGTTTCAATTCTGCGCGGTTTCGCCCTCGCCGCAATGCTCTGCCTTGAAAGCCTCGAACAGGGCCCGCTCTTCCTTGGTCAGGGCAAGTTGGGCAAACAAGTCCGGCCGCCGCTGCCAGGTTCGGCCAAGCGCCTGTTTCAGGCGCCAGCGGCGAATTTCCTCATGATGCCCAGACAGCAACACCTGGGGCACCGCCACCCCGCCGTAACACTCAGGCCGTGTGTAATGCGGCCAATCCAACCGGCCATCGACGAACGATTCATGCTGCGCCGACTCGGCATCGTTCAGAGCGCCGTCCAACTGCCGCACCGCGGCGTCGATGAGCGCCAGCGCCGCGATCTCGCCCCCCGACAGCACGAAATCACCGAGAGAAACTTCTTCGTCCACCTCGGCATCGATGAGCCGCTGGTCGATTCCCTCGTATCGCCCACACAGCAGGATGGCCGACGGCGACTCCGCCAATTGCAGTACACGCCGGTGCTTCAATGGCGCGCCCTGGGGCGAGAAGCAGATCACCGGACCGGCCGCCCCGCACTGCGCAGTCTGGCGCAGCCGCGCTGCGGCAATCGCCTGCGCCAAAGGCTCCGCCAACATCACCATGCCGGGCCCACCGCCAAACGGCCGATCATCCACGCGGCGATAGTTGTCCGGCGCGAAGTCCCGCGGATTCCACAAATCCAGGCTGTAGAGCCCCCGCTCCAGCGCCCTCCGGGTGATGCCGCTGCCGGTGATGGCGGCGAACATTTCCGGAAACAGGGTGATCACGTCAAAGGCGAGCGCCACGGAACCGTTTCCCGACTCACCAGTCGGCCTGCCAGGCTACCCGGATCATGCCGGTTGCCCGATCAACCCGTTTTACCACCGCTTCCACGAACGGCAACAACCGTTCCTGCCCCGCCTCGTCCTGCACCACCAGCACGTCGTGAGCGCCGGCGCTGATCAGACCGGTTACGCAGCCCAGCAAACGGTTTTCCTCATTGGAAACCGCCAGCCCGACAAGATCCCCCCAATAGAACTCTTCATCCGCGAGATCCGGCAGCAATTCACGCGGAACCCCGACCAAAGCGCCTTTCAGTTGTTCGGCCTGAGTCCGATCGCCGATTCCGACGAACCGCACGGCGAGCAAACCGCTGTGCTCCCGGCAATCCGCCAATTCGACGGCTCGCCAGGCGGGCTCTTCGTCCCGTTCGCTTTCGCCCAGCCACCACTGCGGGAGCGTACTCCAGGAGAGAGGGTCATCGCCGTACGGTTGAACCTTGACCCACCCCTTGACGCCGTATGGGGCCACGACGCGCCCCAGGACAATCATGAAAGACTTTAGGCGGCGGGCTGACGCGAGAACTGCTTGACCAGACGCACGACGGTGGGGGAAAGCTGGGCACCGTTGTCCTGCCAGTATTTCAGACGCTCCATATTGACCCGTAGCGGCTGTTCGTTCCCGGATGCGACGGGGTTGTAGAACCCGACGCGCTCGACGAAACGACCATCGCGGCGGTTGCGCGAATCAGTCACCACCATGCTGTAGAACGGGCGTTTCTTGGCCCCGCCCCGGGCGAGTCGTACAACGACCATGGACTTGTACCTGTATCCGGAAAAAGACCCGCGATAATACGCGATTGACCTCGGCGGAACAAGCCATTTGCCCGCGGCGCGGAAAGCA
>JBAWHH010000708.1:0-16476 GCA_049593715.1 Rhodocyclaceae bacterium | reverse complement strand
GCGGGCAACGGCAATGCCACATTGGCGGCGGCGCGGCGTTTCGCCCAGGTCACCTCGGTGGACTTCGTCCCCCATCTACTGGAAAAAGGTGCCGCACGGGCCCACGCGGAAGGGCTGGATGTGGTCTTTCGCACCGCCGACGCAGAGGAACTGCCCTTTGCCGATGGGCAGTTCGACGTCGTGCTATCCACGTTTGGCGTGATGTTCACGCCTCAGCACGAGAGAACGGCCCTGGAGTTGTTGCGCACGGTGCGTTCCGGCGGGCGTATCGGACTGGCCAGTTGGACACCGGAAGGTTTCATCGGCCAGTTGTTGAAGGTGATCGGGAGCCACCTGCCGCCACCGGCTGGACTGAAGTCTCCGGCGCTATGGGGCAGCGAGCCCCACGTCCTCGCGCTGTTCGGGATCCATGCCGCGGATATCCGCTGCCAGCGGCACAACTTCAACTTCCGCTACCGCTCAGCCGGGCACTGGCTCGATATCTTCCGCGAGTACTATGGGCCGACCCGCAAGGCCTTCGAAGCGCTCGATGAACCGGGCCGCGCTGCCCTGACCACCGACATCGAAGCCCTGCTGTATCGCTTCAACCGCGCCGGACCGCATTCGCTGGTGGTGCCAAGCGAATACCTTGAGGTGGTCATCACCACCAAATAGCGGCACCGCTTGCAGGAAGCCGGGTGGCCGTGGACACAGACCACCCGGCGGAGTGCAATCAGGCCGCGGCGCGCCGCCTCGGGCGGTAAGCCATCACAGGAAACGCATCGGATCGATCTTCCACTTCTCCGGCGTTTCGTGGCCGACGATGCGGTCGCCGCCGCCATGCCCAATGGTGCGCGACAAGTCGACGTCTTCGGGGGGAATGTAGTGGTTGCTGCGGCTGTGGAAAACCACCCGCACCGTCGGGTTGAGGAGGTTGCCTTCATGCTGTTCCAGCACCACGGCGATGCGCCCGCTCTCCAGCATCACCAGCGAACCCACCGGGTAGATGCCGATGGTGCGCAAAAACGCCTGTACCAGATCCGGGTTGAAATGGAACTTGCTCCACTCGAAGATCTTGCGCAGACCTTCGGTGGGGGCCATCCCCTTGTGATACACGCGATCGGAGGTGATGGCATCGTAAACGTCGCAGATGGCGGCCATTTGACCCATGGGAGAGATGGCGTCGCCCTTGAGTCCGTCCGGATAACCGCTGCCGTCGTGGCGCTCATGGTGTTCGGCCGCGATACCGATGGCGCGCCGTGAAATCCCGGGCGTTTCGCTGAGAATGCGCCGGCTTTCAGCGGCATGAGACTTCATCACGGCGAATTCTTCATCCGTTAGGCGGCCGGGTTTGTTGAGAATTTTGTCGGGGATCGACGTCTTGCCGATGTCGTGGAGCATGCCGCCGATGCCCAACTGGTGGATGTCGTCTTGCCGCATCCCCAAGGCGCGGCCGAAGGCGACCAACAGCGTGCACACGCTGACGGAATGGACGAAGGTGTAGTCGTCCTTGTTCTTCACCCGCGTCAGGGAAATCAGCGCGCCGCTGTTGCGCAGGATCGACTCGGTGATCCGCTCGACCACCGGTTCCACTTTTTCGACGCTGACCTGCTTGCCCAGCCGCGCGTCGCGCATCACGTCGCGGATGATCTGGCCGGCTTCACCGACGATGCGACGCGCCCGGCCCAACTCTTCACCGGCGCTAACCCGTGCCGGGGGAGGCTCCTCGGCGGCACGCTTCATCTCGGCCTCCGTCGCCTGGCGGATCTCCTTTTCCGTGGGTGCATCGGGAACATCGTCGCCTTGGGAGACGTCGATGTACAGGTCGCGAATGCCGGCGTCGATGACGCGGGCGACCTCGCTTTCGGTGGTCACGAGGAAGCGTTTGCGCAGAAACGGGTGCGCCATCCAGTCGCAGTTGAGGTCGTGGATGTACATACCGGGTTTGAGTTGACTGGCGTCGATGCGCTTGAGCATGGTATCGAGAGCCGGCTTGCCCCCGGCAGGAAGTTTCCGTGACGAGGCCGTAACGGTCGCCAATCGGGGAACTTGACCGGCGCACGATGCCCTATCGATGGGTGCCAAGAAGGGCTCTTTGGGGACGTTATAATGCCGCGCCCCCACCATCGACCCACCCCATGGACTTCATCCTGCTCGTCAAGGCGCTCATCCTCGGTATAGTCGAGGGCCTGACGGAGTTCCTGCCGATTTCCAGCACCGGCCATCTCATCGTCGTCGGCGATCTGCTCGACTTCAACGACGACAAGGGAAAGCTGTTCTCCATCGTCATCCAGTCCGGCGCCATCCTCGCCGTGGTGTGGGAATATCGGGCCAAGATCGGCAGCGTACTGGCCGGCCTGACCCGGGATCGCCTCGCCAACCGCTTCGCTCTCAATCTGTTCGTGGCTTTTCTCCCCCTTGCCCTGCTCGGTCTGGCCTTCGGCAAAGAAATCAAGGCGTATCTGTTCAATCCGGTCACGGTGGCCGTCACCTCGATCCTTGGCGCGGTGTTCATCCTCTGGGCGGAAAAACGCCAGCACCGGATCCGCTTCGAGACGGTGGACGACGTCGGGCCGCTGGATGCCCTCAAGCTCGGCTTGGCCCAGGCATTGGCCCTGTTCCCGGGCATGTCCCGGTCGGGCGCGACCATCATCGGCGGCCTGCTTTTCGGGCTGTCGCGCAAGGCAGCGACCGAGTTCTCGTTCTTTCTCGCCATCCCGACCCTAGGAATTGCCACCCTCTACCAGCTCTACAAAGAGCGCGCCCTGCTCTCCTTCGACGATGTAGGCATGTGGGCGGTGGGATTCGTGGCTTCCTTCGTTTCCGCGTTCATCGCCGTGCGTGGTTTGCTGCGCTACATCTCCAGCCACGATTTCACGTTTTTTGCCTGGTACCGCATCGCTTTCGGAATGCTGGTGATTGCCTCGTGGAAATTGGGCTGGGTGGACTGGAGCAGCCCGTGATCGTCTATCTGCACGGCTTCCGTTCGTCGCCGGCCTCGCAGAAAGTGCAGCGCTTGGCATCGCACATGGCGGCGCGGGGATTGGGTGACAGGCTCTGGTGCGAGCAGCTTCCCATTGGTCCCAAAGCCGCAGTGGCCTTGGCAGAAGGTGCGATTGCGCGCTGCTCCGTGCCGCCGACCTTGGTGGGCAGTTCGCTGGGGGGCTTCTACGCCACATGGCTGGCGGAGAAGCACGGCCTGCGCGCGGTGTTAGTCAACCCGGCGGTCGTTGCCTACCTCTCGCTGGCGCAATTTGTCGGCCCCCAGACCAATCTCTACACCGGAGAAACATTCGATTTCACCCCGGCCCACGTTGCCGAGATCGAGGCTCTGGACGTGGCGCAGATCACCCGCCCGGAACGCTATTGGCTGCTGGCGGAAACGGGGGATGAGTTGCTCGACTATCGCCAGGCGGTCGCCAAGTATCAAGGCGCAAGACAAACGGTCATCCAGGGCGGCGACCACAGTTTCCAGCACTTTGGCGATTTCCTCGACCCGATCCTGGAATTCGCCGGCCTGATCTAGCCGCCCCCCGGAGCACCGACTCGTCCGGTACCGAAAGTGCCGGGGAGACCGCGCGTTGACGCCCCCGGCCGACGGCCGAACCGTTGCCGCGCCGTTTGTACTCGCGGGAGCTTAGAGGGGAATCCCCCTTTGTTCCTGCGAAGCGGATCATCGCCCCCCCGTAACCTACGCCCCGGCACGTTTCCGCCTCGCCCCGCTTAGACTATAGTGATTCTCTCAATCCGGAGTACATCACCCGTGGGCAGAATATTGGTTCTGATTCTGTTGGCGCTGGTCGCCTACCTGGCTTTCTTCAAAGGGCCGCGACGCTCGCGGTCGCGCCCTCGCGCGGCTGACACCGACGGGCGTCCCGCCGAGGATATGGTTACCTGTGCCCATTGCGGAGTCCATCTGCCGCAGAGCGATAGCGTGCGCATCGGCAACCGCCATTTCTGCTCCGAGGAACATCGGCGCTTGGCGGGCTGAGAGGTGGAACACGAATCGTCGCGCAGGGAATCGGCAGCAGAGTGTGACAGGCGAGATATATTGGGGCGACCGGCGAGGAGTTGGCGAGTGAGCCAGAGAGCAGACGGCCCGTGCGGTCGGACTATTCGTAGCCGCTGATACACCAACCATGAGGGAAGGTGTCCTGGACTCCGCACTGGTGGCGGGCGATGCCCCGAACGACTCGCTGTGGCGGTCGCTGGGCTACTTCAACATCTATCGCCTGGCGCTGGCGAGCCTGTTTCTGCTCGCCGTGTTTTTCCTCGCGGCGAATCAGAATCTCGCCTCCGAGAACCGCACCCTGTTCATCGCCGTCGATGGGGCGTACTGGGCCCTGGCGCTGGTCTTCCTGCTCACGCACCGAAGCTTGCCCCTGTCGTTCAGCACGCTGCTAACACTGCAGGTCGTGGTGGACATACTTGCACTGACCCTGCTCCTCCACGCCAGCGGCGGGCAGAAAAGCGGCTTGGCCATGATGCTTCTGGTGGCGCTGGCGGGCGCCAGCCTCGTCGGACAGGGCCGCATGTCCCTCTTCTACGCTGCGCTGGCGACCTTGGCGCTGTTCATCGAACAGGCCTACCGTTCATCCGTGCAGGACGGCACCATGGAAGCGGGACTCTTCCGCGTCGGCGTGATCAGCATGGCGTTCTTCGCCACCGCAATCGCGTTCAGGTTTCTGGCCCGGCGAGTCATCGCCAACGAGCAACTGGCGCGCGAGCGGGGCGTGGCCCTCGCCGATGAGCGGCAGATCAACGAACTCATCATCCGCGACATGCAGGATGGCGTGCTGGTGCTGGATGCCGCGGGCTCGGTTCGCCACAGCAACCCGAGCGCCGAACTGTTGTTGGAATCCGGCGCCTTGACCGACCAGGCTGTGGCCGATTTCTTTCCTGAACTGGGCGATTCGCTGCGGCGGTTCGCTATCGACGCGGCGGAACGCGAAGAAGAGATCCGCTTCGCGCCGGGCGGCAAGTCCTTGCATGCCAGGCTGGTGCCCGCAGGTGCATACACGGTGGTGTTTCTCGAGGACGTCAGCCGCCTTCAGGCCCAGTCGCAGCAGTTGAAACTGGCAGCCCTTGGCCGGCTGACCGGCAGCATCGCCCATGAGATTCGCAATCCGCTTTCCGCCATCACCCACGCCGCCGACCTGCTGCGGGAAGAGAAACGCGCCGAACTTCAGGCGCGGCTGACGCGCATCATCCGCGACAATGCGCAGCGTCTCGAGCGCATGGTGCGCGACGTCATGGAGCTTGGCCGGCGCGACCGCACAGAGCCGGAACAACTGCAACTGGCCGCGTTCCTCGACACGTTCCTGGAAGAACTCTGTCTGCACCAGAAAGCCGATCGAACGCAGTTCGATCAAGGGGTTGGCGGCGACGCGGCCATGGTCTTCGACCGGGCCCATTTCAACCAGGTGCTATGGAATCTCCTCGGCAACGCCCTGCGCTACGGCAGTGGGGGACAAGGCTCGATCCGCCTTTCCGCGGCGGTCAACCTGTCAACCAATCGTTGCGAACTGCGCATAGCGGACGACGGCCCAGGCATCGAAGACGGCTTGCGCGGGCGGGTATTCGAGCCCTTCTTCACCACGCACAGCAAAGGCACCGGTCTTGGCCTTTACATCGCCAGGGAACTTTGCGATGCAAATGGCGCCACGCTGCGCTTGCTCGACAATGCCCCCGGCGCCCATTTCTCTATTACCGGCAAACTGACCAAGAGCGCCTAGATGACGACTCGATTTGAACGCCGCAGCCGCCCGGAGCGGCAACAGGTCCTCGTGGTGGATGACGAGGAAGACATCCGCGAACTGCTCGGACTGACCCTTCTGCGAATGGGCATTGGCTCCGAAAGTGCCGGAACAGTGGCGGAGGCGAAGCACTTGCTCGCCACCAAGACGTTCCAGTTGTGCCTGACGGATATGCGCCTTCCCGACGGCGAAGGTATCGAACTGGTGCGTTTCATCGGGGAAAACTGCCGCGACCTGCCCGTCGCGGTCATCACCGCCTACGGCAGCGCAGAGAATGCCGTGGCAGCCCTCAAGACCGGCGCCTTCGACTATCTTTCCAAGCCCGTCTCCCTCGACCAGTTGCGGGCGTTGGTGAGGTCGGCCCTCAAGGTCGGCGACACCGCCAACGGCGAACCCGATCACCCCGAAGCCTATCAATTGCTGGGCGAATCCCCGGCCATGCAAAACGTGCGCGGCCTGATCTCCAAACTGGCGAAAAGCCAGGCGCCCGTCTATGTGTCGGGCGAGTCGGGCAGCGGTAAGGAGCGCGCGGCGCGCCTGATCCACGCCCTCAGCCCGCGGGCGACCCAGCCCTTTATGCCCGTGAACTGCGGTGCGATCCCGGAGAATCTGATGGAATCGGAGTTCTTCGGTTACCGCAAGGGCGCATTCACCGGCGCCGAAACTTACCGCGAAGGTTTTTTCCAGGCGGCACATGGCGGAACCCTGTTCCTCGACGAAGTGGCGGACCTGCCGCTGCAGATGCAGGTGAAACTGCTGCGGGTGATCCAGGAGAAGCGGGTGCGCAAAATCGGCGCCACCGGCGAAGACCCGGTGGACGTGCGCATCATCAGCGCCACCCACCAGGACCTGAAAGCGCTGGTGGAAAAGGGCCGCTTCCGCCAAGACTTGTTCTACCGCCTCAACGTGATCGAACTGAAAATGCCCAGCCTGCGGGAATGCCGCGAAGACATTCCTCTGCTGGCGGAGACGATCCTGGCGCGGATGGCACGGGATAGCGGCGCATCGCCGCCGCGGCTGTCGAAGGCAGCCATCGCCGGAATGCAGGCGTATCCGTTTCCGGGCAACGTGCGCGAGCTTGAGAACGTGCTCGAACGAGCAATGGCCTTGCTGACCGGCGACGAAATAGGTGTTGACGACCTGCGCCTGACGCCCGCGGCGCAGGAGGCGGATAGTTTGGCCGTCGTGCGCGAAGGCGGGCCGCTGCAGGATTATCTCGACAGCGTGGAAAAGCAGGCGATCCAGAGCGCGCTGGACAAGACCCACTTCAACCGCACCGCCGCCGCAAAACTGCTGGGCGTGACCTTCCGTTCGCTGCGCTACCGCATGGAACGGCTGGGCCTCAAGGAGTGACTGCGGCCCGCTGCCTAACCGATTCCCCGGCCCAACTGGCGTTGGACGAGGATGGCTGGCTGCCGGGATGCAGAAAGGTCGTTTCGCCCAACTGCGACGAGCGTCCGCCGGGAACCACGGTGGAACTGATCGTGATCCACGCCATCAGCCTGCCGCCAAACGAATTCGGGGGAGACGGCGTCGAGCGCCTGTTCACCAACACGCTGGACCAGGAAGACCACCCCTATTACCGGCAGATACTACCGACACGGGTGTCGGCCCACTTCTTCATCCGCCGCGACGGGACACTGGTGCAGTTCGTCCCCTGCGGGCTCAGGGCATGGCATGCCGGCGTATCGCATTGGCGGGGCCGCGAACGCTGCAACGACTTCTCGCTCGGTATCGAGTTGGAGGGCTGCGATTCCCTGCCCTTCGAGGACGCTCAGTACGCTGCCCTCGTTCCGTTGATTGCTGCTCTGCAAAGGCACCATCCCGATGCCGAAATCGTCGGCCATGCCGAAATTGCGCCGGGCCGTAAGACCGATCCCGGCCCCCATTTCGACTGGCCGCGGCTGAAATCTCTGCTTGGCTTGGAGCGGGCAGATTAGGCGGAAACACCGGCCGCCAGGGCCATAGGCGCGGGACCGCCCGCACTCCGCCCCGTTTCCCCTTCCACACCCGGCACGAGACCGACTAATTCCGCCAGATTGGGGCGGATGCAGCACGTTGACATCGGCAGGATCCGTGGACATCGCCGATCCGCGCACAGAACGTTTCCCGAAACGCCGTCCAACCTCGTGGTCCCACCAGAGGCAGGAAGGCGGCCGGCAGTTGCCGCCGAGGAAGCGAATACACGCGAAACACCCTGATCGGGCGGACGTACCCTCGCCCATTCCGCCAGACAGCGAAACCAAAAGGGCCGATCGGGGATAGCAGCCGCGGGGTTGATTCGCCCCGCCATGCGCCGGTCCGAATCGCCAATGCGGACCGGGGAAAACCCCGTGTGGTACCAGCTATGCATTGGGCCGCAACGACACCCTGTGCGGCATGCCCAGGCCGCTGGACGCCTTGGCACATGCGGTGGGACCTTCTATACTGCGTCAAAACAAGCTACCGGCGGGACATTCCCCGACCAGGCAGACTATCCGCCGCGCCCCCTCGGGCCAAAAAAATTCGGCGGAAAACCGGAGGAGGAAACGCCATGGCGTGGGATATGCCTCGACTGTCGCGCCGCGACTTCTTGAAGGTGTCCGGCGTGGGGACGGCAGGCCTTGGTCTGCTCGCAACGGCCGAGGGAATCGTCAAGCCCCCGCCCGCCGCCGCCGCAACCGAGGGAGACCAAGTCACCTACGGCATCTGCAACTTCTGTTCTTCCCTGTGCAACATCCGCGTTTCCAGCCGCATGGTCGGTGGCGTCCGGCGAGTGATCAAGCTCGACGGCAATGCCAATTCCACGCTCAATCGCGGCAAGATCTGTGCTAGAGGCCAAGCGGGCTTGCGCCAGACGTACGACCCCGATCGCTTCAAACAGCCGCTGGTCAGGGTCGAGGGCAGCAAACGTGGGGAATGGAACTTCCGTGCCGTCTCTTGGGAGGAGGCATGGCAGTACATTCAGCGGCGCGCTGCCGCCGCCGAGATCAAACCATGGGAATGGACGATGGTCGGCGGCTGGACGTCCTGCGTGTTCTACATGAACTGGTCCGTCCCCTTTGCCATCGCGAACGAGATTCCCAACATCATCGCGTCGCCGATGCAGCATTGCGTGACCACCGGCCATCTGGGCACCGATTCGGTCACGGGCAACTTCAATGTTCACGACGAAATCCTCCCCGACTACGACAACGCCAAATACATCCTGCTGATCGGCAACAACGCGTCGATTGCCGGGGTATCGACTTGCCGCGTGGTCCGGTTTGCGGAAGCGCGGCGGCGGGGAGCCAAGGTGGTGGCGTTGGACCCGCGCTTATCCGAGACTGCGGCGAAAGCGGACGAGTGGCTTGCCATTCGGCCGGGCACCGACCTGGACTTCTGCCTCGCCCTGCTGCGGGAAATGCTCGATAAACAGTATTACGACCAGGATTTTTTGCGTCAGCACACGAATATGCCTTTCCTGGTGCAGGAAGATGCCCAAGGACGATGGCGCCTGCTGCGCGACGCGGAGGGCCGGCCGCAGGCGCTACAGGAAGGATCGGAAAAGATCCATGCCCTGCCGAAGTTCGCCAACACCAATTTGCACAACAGCGAAGGGGAGACCTTCGTCGCCGCGCTCTTTGCCCCCGCGGGCATGATGCACAAGGGCAAGCGCGTCATGACCGTGATGCAGGCCCAGATCGCGGCGATTGCCGAGTGCACGCCGGAATGGGCCGAGAAGCAGACCGACATCCCCGCCGATACGATAAGGCGGATCGCCAACGAGTTCGGCAACACCCGCCCAGCCATCGTCGATCCTGGCTGGCACGGGGCACGCTACGGCAACCAGCAGATGGCCCGCCGCGTCCAGGCGATGATCCAGGCCCTCAACGGCGGCATCGACAAGGAAGGCGGCTGGCTGATGAGTGGCGAGTTCCACCACAAGGCCGCCGCGTACGTGAAGGCCAAGGCAAAGGGCGAGACCCTGCCCGCGCCGCTCGTCACCGTCCCTGGGCTGGAGTTCGCCAACACGGTGATTGGCGCGTTTTCCAAAGGCGAGAACTTCTCCCACGGCTACCCGGGCTGGTCCTGGGCCTTTTCGGCACAGCAGAAAGCGGCCGGGAAAGACTGGGTGGCGCTCCCGGTCATGGCGGACGAAGGCCTCAAGGAGTCCGTCGAGGGCAAGTTGCTCTGGCGCGAGAAACCCTACAGGACACGCGCCATCTTCATCAATGCGGCCAATCCAGTGCGGCACTATTACCCCGATACGTACTGGAAAGATTTGATGGGGCATCCGGATATGGCCCTCATCATCTGCCTGGACGTGCTGCCTTCGGACACAACGCCTTACGCCGACGTGATCTTGCCCTCCAGCACCTACCTGGAGCGCGACGAGCCCAACATCTACGGCAACGGGGTCAATCCGGACCTCGGCGTCGTCACCCGCTATGCCGCCGTGGCGCCACTCTACGACACGCAGGAGGCGCCGGACATTCTTCTCAAACTCACCGAGATCATTTCCGGCAACGTCGCAGGATTCCTCGCCAACATGGAGGGGCTTGCGGGTGTGCCGGCCGCTGCAGTCAAGCATGCTCACGAGACGCACCGCAGCGCTGGCCATCGAAGCCCATTTCACGCTGCCTGCCGCGATGTCGCCTTTGCCGAAACGGCCAAGCGGCTTCACATTACCCCCGAGGCACTCGACGAGGCTCTGCGCGCGAAAGGGGTTTACTACGAAGAGAGCTGGCGAGATCTCCTTGAGCACGCGGCGGTGCCGCGCAAGATTCCTGCCATGACGCCGAGTGGCCGGATCGAGTTCTACAGCAGTCTTTTCGAAGCCCTCCAGGAGCAAGGTGCGAATGCGCCGCACTTCAACGTGCTCGCCGCCTATTTCCCGGCGGAATGCCGTCCAGGCAAAGCCGCCGGCATGCCCCTCGGCGGCGATGAGTTCTACTTCGCCTACGGCAAGACGCCGACGGTGTCCTACGGATCCACCAACAGCAACAACCCGATCATCGCTGCCGTCAACACCCTTAAGAAGGACATCTACACCGGCGTGTGGATTCACCCCGACGCGGCTTCTCGGTTGGGAATCGATCACGGGGACATGATTCTGTTGACGAATATCCAATCCGGTCAGCAGGCCGACGGCCACGCCTACATCACGCGCCAGGTGCGGCGAGACACCGTGTTCATCCATTCGTCCTTCGGGGTCGAGAACCCGCAACTGACCCGCAGCTTCGGGATGGGTGGCACCGCGACCAACAAACTGATTCCTCACACGATCGAGCCAGTGGTCGCCGGGTTCCGGTCCCAGGAGTTCACCGTGCGCATCCAGAAGCACACCGTCTGACCGGGAGGCAGTGGAACATGAGTACGCCCCATTACATCATGGTGATCGACCTCAATACGTGTGTCGGCTGCAATGCCTGCATGGCGGCCTGTGCAGCGGAGAACGAAACACCCGTGTGGAGCAACAAGTGGAGAACCTACGTCCACGACATGGAACTGGGCTCCGGCGACGACGTCCGCCGCCGTTTTTTCCCGCGGCTCTGCAACCACTGCGACAACCCGCCGTGCATGAGCGTTTGTCCAACCGGGGCCACCCACAAACTCGATAACGGCATCGTCCTCGTGGACGACGAGATGTGCATGGGATGCGGGGCATGCGCCATGGCCTGCCCTTACGACGCCCGCTTCGATTTCACCTACGAAGACGTCTCAAGCGGGAAGGAGTTTTATGGCGCATTGCATCACCGATCGAACCCGAGTGTCGACAAATGCTCCTTCTGCGCTCACCGGGTGGCGCAGGGAATGAAACCGGCCTGCGTGGAAACCTGCGTCGGCTCATCGCGGATGTTTGGCGATCTCAGTGATCCGAAGGATCCGGTGGCCAAATTGGTGGCAAGCGGCGTGGCCAAACCGCTGCTCCCCCATTTGGGGACCCGGCCAAACGTCTTCTACATCGGCGACATCGAGCGCGGCTGAGGAGAAAAGTCTGTGTATTACGCGACTCAAGAACTATGGACCTGGTGGCTCGCCCTCTACCTGTTTTTCGGCGGCCTGGGCGCCGCAACAGTGGCCGTCAGCGCCCTGACGGATCTTCACTTCAGGCAGCACAAGCTTCTGGTGATCTGGGGCTGCCTGTCGGGCTTCGTGATGCTGGGCGCCGGCTCGTCGATGCTCTTCATCCACCTGCTCCACCACGCGGCCGTGATCAACGTCATGACACCGATGGCGCTGATCCGCAAGCCGGACGCCTGGATCGCCTGGGGAACCCAGTTCATCACCTGGATGATGTTCTGGAGCGTTCTTTATGCGCTGCCCTACCTGCGCGAACGACCGGCCTTTCTGGCGATTCCCGTCGTGGGGCGACTCCTGCAGTCGGGCCCAGTGCGGTGGCTGTCGGCTTTCGCGTTGCGATTCCATCGCTGGGTGGGTTGGCTGTCGGTGATCAACGGCGTGGGGACCGTCGTCTATACGGGCCTGCTGCTGCAGTCTTTTCCCGCGGTGGCGCTGTGGCACAACCCGGGGGTTCCGGTCTTGTTCACGCTGTCGGCCTTTTCCACGGCATTGGCTTATTTGCTGCTGGTCTTGTACTTGGCGATCAGGGATCCCGCGGACCGCCCCATCCAGGTCTTCTACGAGCGCACCGACGTGATCGTGATTGCTGCCGAGATCGTGGTCATCTTTTCTTTCTTCCAGTACATGCTCCACGGGTCGGAGTCCGCCAGGCAATCTTCGCAGCTTCTTTGGCACAACTATGGCTGGGTAATCGGCTTCGTCTTGCTCGGCCTGATCGTGCCGCTGATGATCGAACTGAAAGCAGTGACGCGGGGCTGGAAAGGGCATGGCGCGATGGTTGCCGCGGCCTTCCTTGTCCTTAGCGGCGGTTACCTGCTTCGGCACTATTTCATGGAGGCAGGGGTTTACGAGCGCCCCTTTCCGCCCCATGGATACAGCGCATACCACCAGGTGCAGGGCCCCCTGGATCGAGCACCGATCCTCGTTCCGATTCAGAACCGCCAAGTCTGGACTGCCGACCGATGACCGACGTGGCTTCCCCTGACCGTGCTATAGCGACGGAGATTGCTGGTGGCGAGCAGAAGGGTTGGCAGGTGGTGCCGGCGCGGCGGCTACGGCTGCTGTCCTCCCTGCTGAATGCGCCCGGAGAAGAAAGCCTGGATGTGGTGGCGTTGCTGGCGAAGGAGGCGGATTGGCTGGCGGGGCCCCTGGGAGAAGTCCGTGCCACCCCGCTGGAACAGTGGCAGGCCGAGCACACCCGGCTGTTTGTAAACGGCTTCCCGCGCACGGCCTGCCCACCTTTTGCCTCTGCTTATGTGCAGGGAGCGATGAATTCCGCCAGCGCGGCCAAGGCGACGGACTTCTACGCTCGGCTTGGACTGGTCCCCACGCCCGGGCTTCCGGCCGACTACCTGGGAACGCTGCTCGAATGCGCCGCATATTTGGCGGATGGCGGCTTGGCTGCCGCCGAGGAAACGCGCGCCGCGTTCTGGGCCCAACTTCTGCAGCCCTGGCTACCTCGGTTCGCCAATGACCTACGTTCCAGCGCGCGGATGCAGATCTACCGTGCCCTGGGTGCCGAACTTGCGGCCCTGCCCTGACATGGAGAGCTGCGGCACGGGATCCGGCCCGCCCTGGCGCTTGTTCGCCTCGGCATGGGACGACAGCACGTTCCTGGATAACGTCCTGGAAACCTACCAGCGGATCTACCCGGGCCTGCCGCGGGAAATGGCAACCAACGATACGCTGCCGATCGAGATTCGCGCCCTACGGCGAGTGGGGGATTGGCGCGTCCTGCTGCTGCTCACGCCGTGGCAACTGGCGCGTCTGTTGTTTCCCATGCGGCCACCCAACATCGCTGAGCCGCTGGTTCTAGACAATCTCCGCACGTCACCGACCTCGCTCGGACCCGCCTGCGGCCTCGACATCCTGAGTGGGCGTGAACGGGCTCATGTCGCTTTCGAGCCCCGGCTGGGCCATTACTTCCAGCAGACACTCATCCACGACATGCGACGGTTCAAAACGCCGGATGCGGCGTTCGCCGCCTTACGCGCGGTGATCGAGGTGAGGGACAGAAACATCGCCGCACTGCAAAAGCAATGCGCCTGGCAAGAAGACGTGTCGCGCCGCGAGTTTTTTTCGCGGCTCGTTCGCCGCGCAAGCCCGCAGAAGCGATAGCTTCACCGCGCACCCGTGCGGGGAAGGGCAAAGCCCAAGCTGCGGTCGCTCCACAAGCCGCCGCCTCAACATCGGTGACGCGCTTCTGCAGCGCAGTCACCGCGCTTCGCTGCAACGGCGACCGCCTGACGCCCTACCGGTGGAGGCTAAAGCGCCAGACTGATCCTCAGCGCCAAACGCAACATAGGCCCGCTTTCGATAGTCCCCAACCGAGCAGCGCCAGAGCGCCGAGGCCCAAGACTGGGGGGAAAAACGCGGCTAGGAGGGAGAAGGCAACACCTTGACCCAGTTGACCGATTCCGGCTGCGACGACGGGCACTGCAACTGCAGCCCCGGCCAAAGCAACCACCCTACGATTCACTGTTGGCAGACTGCGCATTTTCGCTGCATCCCAAGACAAACAACGACCATCGGGAGGGACAACCGTGGCAAATTTGCGACGTAAACGAACATTTATCGCACCACGACAGCCCTCGGCCCTTTTGCTCCTCCTGCCCTTCCTTCTGGCAACCGCCGTTTGGCCGATCTTTTTGTCTTTGGGAGTTCGTCCGAAGACTTCAGCAACTCAGACGTACTCCACGAAATCCATGCTACGCCATGCCATGTTGCAGTGCAATCAGACATTCTTCTAAAAGCATATAGGACTCTCTCCGACCTTCGGCCCAGCGGTACCGGTCCGCACAGGGGCAGGACATCGATCGACCGCCGGTGTCACTTCACTGGCGGAACATCCCGGCATGCGAGGATCGGGTTCGGTCCTCAACTAAATGATCCATCGCCATCTCGGCCCTCCGAAGACGTGAAATACCCGGCCGGGCCGGTCAACAGACGTTGGCCAAAGCGGATTGCCGTCATCGGGCTCAAGGCGTGGGCAACTTTGCTGGGCTGCGCGGATCCAGATTGCCCTTGATGCCGCCGCTGAAGCTGGAGACGTCGAAGCCGTTCTGGGACAGGATGCGAGCGGCGAAATAACTCATTTTGCCGAATGCGCAGACCGTCACCACCGGCTTGCTCTTGTCCAGCGTGCCCAGGCTGGAGCGCAGCGTCGGGAAAGGCAGATTGCGGGCGCCCACCAACGGGTAAGCTTCCGCCACCGGATGGGGACGGACATCGACGACCTGGACATCCCCTTTTGGCAACGTGGCGACGGGCGAAACCAGCCCATCGCGCATGTTGGTGGCGGCGAAGCCGGCCAGATTGACGATGTCCTTGGCGCTGCCAAAGGGCGGGGCATAGGCCAGTTCGAGATGGCAAAGATCGTCGATGGTGGACTCGCTGCTGATGCAGGCGGCCAAGACGTCGAGGCGCTTGTCCACGCCCTCGTGACCAGTCACCTGTCCCCCCAGCAGCCGGCCGGTCTGGGGATCCCAGACGATCTTCAGCGTCAGCGGTCTAGCGCCGGGAAAGTAGGTGGCGTGCTGGTGGTCGTTGACGGTCACCGCGGAACAAGCATAGCCCGCCGTACGCAGGCGCTTCTCGGTCCATCCAGTCACACCGGCCGCCACATCGAACACCCGCACGATGGCAGTGCCCAATGAGCCGGGATAGGGCCGGGCCAGATCGGGCCGGTAGATGTGGTCCGCGGCGACTCGGCCTTGCCTGTTCGCCGGGCCGCCCATGGGCAGCGCCGTCCAGCCACCGAACACTCGCTCCTTGGTCTCCACCGCATCCCCCGCGGCGTAGATGTCCGGGTCCGATGTCTGTTGGAAACCGTTCACCCGAATGTGCCCGTGGGGACCGAGTTCCAGGCCGGCATCCTGGGCCAATCCCGTCTCAGGCCGCACCCCCATGGAAAGCACCACAAAGTCGGCCTTGAGTATCCGCCCCGAGCGCAGATGGCACTCGACGGCATCATCTGCTCGTACGAAGCGCTCGATCCCATCACCAAGGGTCACGCCGATGTCCTGGTGACGCAGTTCGCTCTCCAGCAGCATCGCCATGGTCGGGTCCAGTTGCGGCAGAACCTGGCTCTGCAGCTCTACCAGTTCCACCGACAGCCCCTTGCGGTGCAGTTGTTCAGCCATCTCCAGGCCGATGAATCCGGCACCGATGGCCACCGCGCGCATCCCCGCTTCTGTCGCGGCGACGATGCGGTCCATGTCTTCAAGCGAACGCAGCGTGTGGATACGCGCATCGTCGATCCCGGGAATGCTGGGCCGCACCGGCACCGCCCCGGGCGCCAACATCAGCTTGTCGTAGCTCAGCCACTCGGTTTCGCCGCCTGCGAGATGACGCACCTCCAAGCGCTTCGCCGCGCGATCGATGCGCAGCGCTTCGCAGCGCGTGCGCACGTCGAGTTCGAGCATGGCCTTGAGCGTAGCAGGCGTCTGCACGGCGAGCACCTCGCGCGCCGCGATTTCACCGCCCACGTGATACGGCAGTCCGCAATTGGCGAAGGACACGTCCGGGCCGCGATCAATCAAGGTAATCTGGGCCGACTCGGAGAGCCGGCGGGCGCGGGCAGCACAGGATGCGCCTGCGGCCACGCCGCCGATCACGACTAGTCTGGGTGGTTGAGACATATGTTTTCCTTTGAGAACAATGTGATTCACTCACCGGCGGATCGGCTCTGCGTGCC
>JBAWHH010000707.1:0-4970 GCA_049593715.1 Rhodocyclaceae bacterium | reverse complement strand
CCGACGCACCGCACTCCATCGGACGGGCAGTACGGTCCGATGACCGAACCACCCTGCGCGCGACTAGTCGGCGCGAATGTTCGAGGCCTGCAGACCCTTGGGTCCGGTCGTCACGTCGAAACTAACGCGCTGCCCTTCTTTCAGGGTCTTGAATCCTTGCCCTTGAATTGCGGAGAAATGGGCGAACAGATCTTCCCCACCCGATTCGGGGGTGATGAAGCCGAAACCTTTGGACTCGTTAAACCACTTGACCGTGCCGATTGTCATTGCTTGAGTTTCCTGAAAATAAATGAAAGGGGGCCAGCGCCCCCCGGGGTGTGGGGCGAAACTCAAGCTGGCGGGATGGTGGAGGCAGAGGTACCGCAGGCGAGCAGGTACTGAACCAGACAACAGCAGCGCTACTTGACGATCGCTGGCGCGCACTATGAACTCAAACGCGGGCGATTGCAAAAGAAATGCTCGAACCGGATCGCCAGCAAAGCCTCGGACTTGGTGGTTTCGGGTTCGGCCCCGGCCAGAATGCTCATCCGGGAATGGCCCCGGCGTTCACAGCACGTACAGCGGAATCGCGAAGCAATGGGCGGCGCTACCGGCCATGAGAAACAGGTGCCAGATTCCGTCGGCGCGGGAGAGCCGGGTGCCGAACGCGTAGCGAGCCATACCCAAAGTTCGGGCCAACCCGTCTCACCCATCGGCCGTATCGGCTCGGTGCATCCCCTGAGCCGGCCCGACCGTTTTCCGCCATACTGGCGCCACCATGATCGAACCCCTACTGCTCACCGCCGCCCGGGTCTGCACATTCGCCCAGGGCCAGTCCCTCACCAACGCCAGTGGCTTCTTCTTCGAGCGCGACGAGCGCTTGTTCTTGGTGACTAGCCGGCACGTGGTAATGGACGAGCCGAGCAAACACTTTCCGGATCGCCTCGAAATCGAGCTGCACACCGACGCGGAGAACATGGCCCAGTCCACCGGCTTCTCGATTCCGCTTTACCGCGACGGCAAGAGCCTCTGGCGCCAGGGACTCGACCGAGCGGGCGAGATCGACGTGGCTGTGATCGAACTCAATCGCAGCGCCCTGCCCCACACCATGGCCTATCGTGCCTTCACTCCAGGCCATCTGCTGCGCCCTTACGACCAGGTCGAAGTCGGCCGATCACTGCTGGTGGTGGGTTTCCCCTTGGGTTTTCACGACACCCTGCACCACATGCCGGTGGTCCGCCATGCGGTGATCGCATCTTCCTTCTTCCTCCGGTTCCAGGGCCAGGGATATTTTCTGACCGATGCCCGCACCCATCGCGGCACCAGCGGCGCGCCAGTGGTGATGCGTGTCACCGAGGGCAATGCGAGTTTGGGCGATCTGCCATGGATGCTGCTGGGCGTCCATTCGGCCAGGATGGATGTGGGAACGCGGGATCTCAAGCTGGACGAGGCGCTTGGATTGAACTGCGCCTGGTACGCAGACATGCTGATGACACTGACGGAACGCTGAGCGGAAAGATCTTCCGGGCATTCCGGAACGATGCAGGCAGGCCGAAATCCCCCAATCGCAGCGTTCGATGAAGGCCCCGCCCGGCGCCTAGCGGTAGAACTGCAGCAAATCGGCCGTTGCCCGCCCCCACAGTTCCATTGGTTCGCCAACGGTGCGCCGCAGGATTGCCCGGGCACCTGCGGCCGTCACGGGTTGATCGAACGCGACCGTCTGCGCAAACATCTGCCCATGCAGTCGGTATGACCATGTGCGACGACGTACGATCATTCCCCCTCCCACGAACTCGCGATTGAAGCCGTTGATGCCGGGTGGCAATGCGTGGGACTGACTTTACGCTGATTCTGCCCCGTACGGCGCATCCCCAGCCTGCACGGCTTCCATTGCACCCAACGCGCTTCGCACGGCGTCCGGCGACCATGCCGCGGCGTGCGTCAAACGGCTACACTCCATCGTCCGCGAGGCGACCCTAGAAGCCGCCCGCGGCGGCAGACAAAACAGTCGAGCCCGACTTGATCGAGCCGAATACAAAACCCGCAAAAAGGAGGAAGTTCATGACCCAACGCCGTCCCCGGCCCTGCGCTCCCGCAACCGTGCTCACCCTGGCGACGCTGGCAACCCACGGTTTTGCGGGGAACGCCACGGCGCAGGAGACCCCAGCCGTCGAGGTGGTGGGCACCACGCCGCTGCCGGGACTGGGCACGCCGATCCGCGACGTGCCCGCCAACGTACAGGTGTTTCGCGGCCGGGAAATCGAGCGCCAGCGACAGCCGAACGTCGGCGACTATCTGGAGGAGAACCCCACCAGCGTCACCATCAATTCGGCCCAAGGAAACCCTTTCCAGGCCGACATCAACTACCGCGGCTTCACCGCCTCACCGGTGCTGGGCACACCCCAGGGCATCTCGGTGTTCCAGGACGGCGTGCGCATCAACGAGCCGTTCGGCGACGTGATCAACTGGGACCTGATCCCCCCTTCCGCCATCGGCGCGATCCAGTTGATCCCGGGTTCCGTGCCCGCTTTCGGCCTCAACACGCTGGGCGGTGCCCTGGCGGTGCAGACCCGCAACGGCCGCGAAAATCCCGGCGGCTCGATCGAGGTCTATGGCGGGTCGTTCGGCCGCACCGGCGCGACGCTGACCCATGGCGGAACGCAGGGCAAGCTGGACTACTTCTTCACCGCCAACGCGCTGGAAGACGACGGCTGGGCGGAACACAACCGCAGCCGCATCCGCCAGGCCTTCGGCAAACTCGGCTGGCGCGATGACAAGACCGACGCGGATGTCAGCCTCACCCTGGCGGACAACCGGCTGGAAGGGATCCAGGCGCTGCCCCGCTCATTCCTCGACGATATCCGCCAGCCTTACACCTATCCGGACTTGAACACCAACGATCTGGTATTCCTGACGGCGAAAGGCAACCGCTTCCTGTCGGACAGCCTGATCCTCGGCGCCAACGCCTACTACCGCAAGTACCGCAACGAGAACGTCAGCAGCAACGTCAATGACGATTTCGAGCCGGATGGCGACGAATCGCCAGCGCTGAACGACCGGTCGAACATCGACCAGGACAGCTACGGTTTCGGCGCCCAACTCACCTTGCTGGGCAAGCTGGCCGGCCGGGAAAACCAGTTGGTGATCGGCGGCAGCGGCGATTTCGGCCGCGCGCACTTCACCCAGGACAGCCAGGCCGCCGTGTTCACCGCCAGCCGCAGCGCCGAAGCCATTTCCGGTTTCGAGCGCGAAACCGACGCCCAGACCCACAACCGCTACCTCGGTCTGTTCTTCAGCAACACGCTCAAGCTCAGCCCGGAATGGACTCTGAACGTTTCCGGCCGCTACAACCACGCCAAGATTCGCATCCAGGACCGCTCCGGCGAAGCGCCCGAACTCGATGGCAAACACACCTTCAGCCGCTTCAACCCGGCCGTGGGCATCAACTACTCCCCGAGCCCGCGCCTGACCGCCTACGCGGGCTACAACGAAGGCATGCGGGTGCCGACGCCCATCGAACTCACCTGCGCCGATCCCCTGACACCGTGCAAACTGCCGAACAACTTCCTCGCCGATCCGCCGCTGAAGAAGGTGGTTTCCCGCACCGGCGAGGCTGGCGCCCGCGGCTCGCTGGGCGGCGCCACGCAGTGGAGCGCCGCGATCTACCGAACGGAACTATCCGACGACATCCAGTTCATCAGCGCCGGCGGCGCTGCGGTCAATGCGGGCTTTTTCCAGAACGTGGGCAAGACGCGGCGCCAGGGCATCGAGCTGGCCCTCGGGACCAAGTTCGACAGACTGGGACTGTCCGCCCGCTACAGCCTGGTGGACGCGACTTTCGAATCGGGTTTCTCCGTCCATTCGCCGAACAACTCCAGCGCCGACGCGGAGGGCAACATCCAGGTGCGGCCCGGCGACCGCATTCCCGGCATTCCCCGGCACACGCTGAAACTGCGGGCGGAGGTCGACTGGCACCAGGCGGCCGGGGTAGGCGTCAATTTGATGTTCAGCGGCCGGACCTACGCCCGCGGCGACGAGAACAACCGGGACGACAACGGCCAGGTGCCCGGTTACACGGTGGTGAACCTGGACGCGCACTACCGGCCGGTGAGGAACGTCGAACTGTTCGCCCGCGTGGTGAACCTGTTCGACCGCAAGTACGCCAACTTCGGCGTGCTCGGCGAGAACTTCTTCACCGGCCCCGGCGGCAGCTTCGACGCCGCGAACGCCACCGCCGAGCAATTCCGCGGCATCGGCGCCCCGCGAGGCGCTTGGGTTGGGCTGCGCTACCAGTGGATTTAGTTCGACGGACCAAACCGGGAGGGCCAATCGATGGGCGGGCGGGGAACGGCGAGCCAGGATCGAGGATCCCCATGAACGCGTATTCCAGAGTTCCCTGGCGTTGCGGGAAGGCAAGCCTGCTGGCCAATAGTCGTCCGCCAACCGGCCGGGCAGGTTTCCGGCTCGCGCCGACTCTGCCACTGTTTGCCGCCTTGCTGATCTGTCTATCCGTGATGATCCGCTCCGGCGACACGCGGGGGGAATCACGCTTGCCGCCGCATCAGATGCTCGCGCCAGGGGCAGTCCTGTTTTCCGGTGCCCCCGAGGCACCCTCCCCCGCCAACGGCGGCGAGGTCGGCAATGTCCTCGCTTTCATCGGCCCCACCGGCGTCGTGGTCGTCGGCACCGGCGCCAGCGACCGCCACGGCGAACGCCTGCTCGCCGCGCTGGCCCGCATCACGCCCAAACCGGTCGTCCTCGCCATCAACGCCTACGCGGCGCCCGAACACGCGCTCGGCAATACGGCTTTCGCACGGCGCGGCATCCCGATCCTCGCCCACCGCGAAACCGGCGCCTACCTGACGCGCAACTGCGGCGACTGCATCGACGCTCTGGAGAAGCTCGTGGGGCCGGAACCGCTGACCGGCTCGCGGCTGAAGCGCCCCGGCCAGTTGATCGCGGGCTCGACGACCCTCAACCCCGGTGGCCGG
>JBAWHH010000706.1:0-8880 GCA_049593715.1 Rhodocyclaceae bacterium | reverse complement strand
CAGAGCGAAACCGAGGTTGTGGGCAAGGCGCTCGAACAGTTCGATTTCCTCGTCGTCGAAGGAATCCGCAGCCACGGCATACAGATTGAAGACGGCTACCACGCGTCCCGAAGCCGACACTGGAAACGCGGCTGCCGAGCCATAGCTGCGCCCCAGGGTAGCGTGGCACCAGGACAGCGTGGCGGGATCACTGGCAACGTCGTTGCTGATCGCGGGTGTGGCGGTGCGCAAAGCCCGCCCGATAATGTCTTCGCCGGCCACGGGGTGCGGGATGTCTTGTAGGGCAGCCGAAGATTCGCCCGCCCGCGCCACCAGCCGCAGTTTGCCGTCCTGATCCAGAGCACCGATCCACGCCGCGGCGAAGCTGCCCGCTTCGACGGCAATCCGGCATACCTCCGCGAACAGGGCGTCGCCGTTGCGTACCCGGACGATGGCCTCGTTAGTCCCGCTGAGCACGGCGAAGACGCGATTGAGGCGGTGGATACGCTCTTCGCTTTGCTTGCTGAGCGTCACGTCTTGCACAATGCCCAGGGCCGAGGCAGGCCGCCCGTGGGCATCGCGTTCGATTTCCGCCCGCTGCCGGACCCACCGCGTTTCCCCATGGCGGAGGATGCGATGCGTGATGTCGTAGGGCTCTCCGTCCAGGGCATGGCTCCAGGCTGCCATCACCCGTTCCCGGTCGTCCGGATGGACGCAGTCGATCAAAGCGTCCGGGCCCACTTTCGCATCGTGCGCCAGGCCGAACATGCGGTAGGTCTCGGCCGACCAATCCAGTGAGCCGCGGCGGATGTCCATGTACCAGTGCCCGGTCAGGGATACCGACTGGGCGCGCCGCAGGGCGGTTTCGCTCTGGGCCAGCGCCCGGGAGGCCGCGAGGCGGTCCCGAAGGAGGATGGCCATGCCCACCTGATCCGCCACCTGGCAGCCGAAGGCAATCTCGTCCGGCTGCCACTGGTGCGGGCGTGCCACATGCTCGAAGCAGACGGTTCCCAGCGTGCGGCCGCTGGAGATGATGCTGCAATCCAGCATCGAGGTGATGCCCGTGGGCTTGAGATAGGGCTCGACATAGCCCGCCGTGCGCGGATCCGCGAACGGCTCGCTGGCGTCCACGTAGCGGGCGTTCACCAGGGCCTGGAACTCGTTGCGGAAGGCGTCCTCCTCGAGCACCATGCCCTGGGAATGGTTGCCGGAGGTAAGTTCGTACAGATCGACGCACGTCAGCCGGGTGCCGGTGGGGTCCATGAGCCAGACGGAAACCCGTTCGATGCCCAGGGACTGGCCCAACGTCGCCGTCAGTTCCCGCGCGAACCCGGGTACGTCCCCGTCGATGGCCGATTCAGCAGCGCTGATCTGTCCGATCAACTGGCTGTGCAGCCGCGCGCGCCCGGTCAGGGCAGCCTGCTCCCGCTCCCTGGCCTTCTGCGCCGTGACGTCGCGCCACACGGCGCAGCATAGCGGCCTGCCACCGAGGACGACGGGGCGGATGCTGACGGCGGCATCGAGAAGGCGGCCGTCTCTGTGTCGATGCCGGGTTTCGAAGTCGGTCGACGCGGTTGCGGTGTGCTCTCGCGGGGCAATCGGCTGTCCTCCGTGGTCCACGTCCGCCACCGCCAGCAGGCCGAATTCGTGCCGGGTGTACCCGAGCCCGGCATGGGCCGCCGCATTGAAATCGACGAAACGCCCGCTGTCGGGATCGACGATGGCGATAGCGTCGGTGGTCTGGGCGAACATGGTGGCGACCAGTTCTTCGCGCTCCCTGAGCGACTGCGCAGCGTGGCGGCGATTCACGACATCGGCCAGGCGGCGCACCAGCGCCTCGGCAAGGGCGCGCTCCTCGTTGAGGAACGGACCTTCGTCCGACGTGGGCCGCTCTTCGCGGTAGCCCACCGTCAGGCGGACCGTGCCCGCGCTGTGGACGGCGGTGCTGGCAATCTGCATCCACGGCGTTTCGGCGAAGCCCGGGGTACTGAACGTGGCGCCCGCCCACTCGATGCGGGCGGCGGCGATGTCGGGAAACTGCCAGCCGCCAGCGATGCGTGCCGCCACCTGCTCCAATTGGGCGGCCAGCGGCGACTGGATATCCTCGGTCAGGGCGAACACTTCATAGAGGCAGCGCTGCTCCTTGACCCGTTCGCGCAGTTGGGCGCGTTCCTGCTCCAGGGCGATTTCCGCATTCTTGCGGGCGGTGATTTCGTTGATCGCCGCCAGGATGGCGGGCTCATTCTCGAATTCGATGGTGGAGGCGGAAATCAGTGCCCAGAAGGGCCGGCCATCGGCCCCGAGCATCTGCATTTCCTGGTCGAAGACGCACTTCTCCCGCCGCAGTTGGGCCACCATTTCCTCGCGCAGGGCGGAATTCCGGTAGAAGCCGCTGGCGGGCAGGCCCTGGTTCAGCCTGTCCGGAAGGCCAAGCAGAATTCGGGCACGCTGGTTCCCGTACTGGAGCATGCCGTCGCGCATCCGGCTTACCACCAGCGGGAACGGTGCGCGCTCCAGCAGATCACGATAGCGCGCCTCGCTCTTGGTGAGCGCCGCGGTGGCGAGGTGGCGCTCGGTGACGTCACGCACGATGGCGATGCATCTCTTGCCACCCGCCAGGCGGCTCAGCCTCGCCTCGAAACGGTGCTCGGTCTCGCCCAAAGCCAGGTCGTACTCGAAGCTGACGAGTCCATCCCGCCCCAGGGCGGCTCGCAGACTGTCGGCAAAGCGGGCTCCGATGGCCGGCGGAACCACGTCGACCATGCGTTTGCCGAGGAAAGTGCTGGGGGGAACGTAGAGGTCGGACGCGTTCCGGGCGCGGTAGTCGCGGATGGTGCTGTCCGCGTCCATAAGAAAGAAAAGATCCGGTATCGCCTGGAATACCGAGTGGAGAACGACGTCGCTTTGCCGCACCTGATCCCGCGCCCGCCGCAGGTCGGTGATGTCCTGGATGGCGCCTTCGATGCCGGCGACCCGATCTCCTTCCATGATGGGAAACCCCATCATCCGAACCCACTTGTGCGCGCCTGCCGGGGAGACCAACTCGAGTTCCAGGTCGCAGGGGCGCGCCTGCCGGATCGTGCCCGCCAATGCCTCATCCAGGGCTTTCCCATCGAAGGCAGGGAAAGACGCCAGCCAGTCTGCAAGGGGGACGGTGATGCCGGTTTGCACATCATGGAGGAGCGCGGCTTCTCCGCTCAGGGTGACCTGCATGCTTTTCGCGTCGAGAGACCAGCCCCCCACCCGGGCCAGGCGGCCGGTACGTTCGAGCATCTGATTCTGATGCTGCAATGCCGTGTCGACCTGTTTGCGCGCAGTAATGTCGTTCATCACGCCAAGGACGCCGAGCAGCTTTCCCTGGGCATCGCAGCACAGCCGCGCCACCAGATGGCCCCACAGGCGGCTGCCGTCCGGGCGCAGGTATTGGCGTTCGACGTCGATGGCCGGAATTTTGCGCGCAAGCAGGTGCCGCATGGCTGCGCTTGCCGACTTCCGCTTTTCCGCGGGGACGTAGCTGAAGTATTCCGTGCCGGCAATCGCTCCCGGCGCGACGCCAAGCATATTGGCTGCGTAATCATTGCCGAGCAGGAAACGCCCGTGGAGATCGAGCAGCCCAATTCCCACGTGGGAGGTGCTGAACATTTGCTGCAGGATCGATTGGTCGCGGACCAGTTCATGGTCGATTTGGTCGACGCCGGAAAGGTCCGTCACCACGCACAAGGTGCAGGTTTTCCCTTCGAACTGGATCGCGCTGGAACGGGCCGTTACGTGGAAGAGTGCCCCGT
Organism: Rhodocyclaceae bacterium; assembly: GCA_049593715.1. Classification (GTDB taxonomy): domain Bacteria; phylum Pseudomonadota; class Gammaproteobacteria; order Burkholderiales; family Rhodocyclaceae; genus JBAWHH01. The sequence goes on along the minus strand of JBAWHH010000706.1, from coordinate 5,116 downwards.
CCTTACGCCGCTGACGCCACACGCCGGCGGCAGCGCCGATGATCGGGGCGGCCGCGAACTGCATTGCGCTGTCGCGCTGGCTATCGGGATGGAGGTCGGCGAGGGTCAGAGTGAGGGTTTCCGCCTCCGGGTAGCCATAGAGTTGCTGGAAGGCCGGGTTGGTGGCCACCAGCGCCAAGCTCTCCGGAGCGAAAATGAACATCGGCGCCGGATTGCCTACAAACAGTTGTTCGTAGGGATCCTGGACTTTCTCCTGACCCTGCCTTGGCGCAGGATCAGCGTCTTCGCTGATTCGGGCGTGCGCGAAATCGGCGGTATCGGCTGATCGGGGCCGGACACGAGTGGCGTTCATCGCCGCAACGCCTGCGCACTGGGCCCTGTGGTGGTCGCCGCGATCGTGGCCGGATAAAGCCCATCGCAGCCTATCGTCACCAAGCCGGGGGCGATGTCGTCTCTGAAGGCCGCCGGGTTGGTGTTTCGGCGAACGTGCGGTCTCCCGGCGATGGGGTTCGCTTCGATGCGATGCCCCGGCATGATCGGCCAAGCCGCCGCAAGGCCCGTGTCAGGCTCGGGGAGACGAGCAAATTGGCGGCGCTTCCAGGTTGCAGGCATGGCCCGATTTCCGGTTGCGGGAGACGACGTTGCGGCCATGGATCATGGCGTGGGCGGGACGTCGGAAAACGTCGCCTTGATGCCGTCGAACTCGTCGAGCGTCGTTTCGAACGCCTCCACGACGTCGGGGTCGAAATGGGTGCCTTTTTGCCCCAGGATGAAGGCGACGGCTTCGCCCATTGGCCAGGGTTTCTTGTACACGCGGGCCATCGTCAGGGCGTCGAATACGTCGGCCAGGGCCATGAGGCGGGCCGCCAGGGGGATCGCATCGCCGGCCAGGCAGTCGGGGTAGCCGGAGCCGTCCCATTTTTCGTGGTGGCTGGTGGCGATGCTGTGCGCCACTTCCAGAAAGGCCAGGGATTCCGGCTTCTCATCATGCATCTGCGCCGGATTGGCCGCCAAGGCTTTGTCGATGGCGCGCCGAATCGTGTTGCCGCCAATTCGGCTGTGGGTTTTCATGATCTCCCACTCGTCCGGCGTGAAACCGCCCGGCTTGAGCAGGATATGGTCGGGAATGCCAATCTTGCCGATATCGTGCAGGGGCGCTGCCTTGACGATCCGCGTGAGAGAGGCTTCGTCCAGTTCCGGGGCGAATCTCGGATGGGGCTGCAGCCGGCGCGCCAGCGTCGCGACGTAGGCCTGGGTGCGCAGGATGTGGTTGCCGGTGTCCGTGTCGCGCGTCTCCGCCAGTTCCGCGAGGGCACAAAGGCTGGCGTCCTGGATCAACAGATTCTCCCGCATGCGCCTGGAGATCTCCGATTCCAGCCACGCATTGTGGTCCTTCAGGTGGTCGCGGCCGCGCTTCAGCTCGAGTTGCGCCCCCACGCGTGCCAACATGATCGCCGGCCGGATGGGTTTCGTGATGTAGTCCACCGCGCCCAAATGGAGGCCGCGCTCCTCGTCCACGTCGTCGTCGAGCGCGGTGACGAAAATCACTGGAATCTCCCGCGTTTTCTCGTCTTCCCGCAGTAGGGTCAGGACGGTGTAACCGTCCATGCCGGGCATCATGACGTCCAACAAGATAAGGTCAGGGCGCGGATCCCGGCCGGCGGAGGCCAAAGCCTGTTCGCCGGACTTGCACGCATGCACGAGGAACATGGGCAGCAGCAGTTGGCTCAGAACCTCCAGGTTGGTGGGATTGTCGTCGACGACCAGAATCAACGGTTTGCCGTTCATGGTGCTCCTTTGGTTTGGGGCGGTCGTCCTGGTTCTCCAGGTACACCTTCCGTTTGTCGGCAGGCGTTGGCGAAAGATTACGGATCCCCGGCCACCGCTCGCCCCTGACGTGAATTAATCCACGTCGATTCGCGGCGCGCCCGATGGTTTCGCGCGTCTCCGGGGCAAGATTGCAGTGAATGTCAATTTGGTTGTGCCACGTCGACGCCCCCGGTTCAGCCCACAATTGTTAGCATAACGAATCCCGCAGATCCTCGGACGCTCCAAATATCACGATCCGGTATGCCTACCGAGCAAGAGCAAAGCGCATGGCTGCAAGCCGCCCTCGATAGCATGGCTCAGGGCGTTGCGCTGGTGGAGCGGGACGGCCGGCTGGTGGCCCATAACCGGCGGCTGTCGGAACTGCTGGGGATTCTCCCGAAGGTGTTGGCAGCATCGCCCGTCCTCATCGACCTGTTGAGATCCGAGGCGATTCGCTGCGGATGGGGCGATCGATTGCAAGGGCTCCTGGAACGCCTGGCCGACGATCGGGATTTCGACCTCGAGATCGACTTGCCGGATGGACGTATGCTGGGCTTTCGTGGGCAACCCGATGGTGCTGGCCGAATGATCATCAAGGTGACCGACCTCACGCGCCGCAAGCGGGCCCGTGACGTGCTGCGGGAAAACGAGGAACGCCTGCGGCAGGCGGTGCGTTTCGCCGGCATGGGCATCTTCGATCATGATCATTTGGGCGGAGGCCTTTACTGGTCCCCCGAGATGAAACGAATTTGGGGGTGGATCGAGGACCAGCCGGTGACCATGGAGGCGATGCTGGAACGGGTCCATCCGGACGACCGAAAGGTGGTCACCCTTGCGGTCGGGCGTGCCCACGATCCGGCAGGTGACGGACTGTTCGACATCGACTACCGCATTGTCCGGAACGGCGACGGCGATGTCCGCTGGGTATCGAATCGGTCCCAGACTTTCTTCGATGTCGAGGGGCCGTTGCGCCGTCCCGTGCGCACGGTGGGCGCGGTCATCGACATCACCGACCACAAGCGGGCGGTCGAAGCGCTCGGGCGTGCCAAGGAAAAACTGGAATTCGCCATCGAAGGTTCCGGCATCGGCCTTTGGGACTGGGACATTCCCAGTGGCCGCATCCGTATCGAAGAGCCGGAAGTTCCCTTGATCGGGTTCGAAGGGGACGAGAAGGGCTGCATCACTCTTGAAGCATGGCGTCATCTGTGCCATCCAGAGGATCTGCCCCGCATCGATGCCGCGTTCGCCGCCCATTTGCGCGGCGACGCGCCGCGTTACCACTGCGAAGTGCGTATGCGCCACAAGTCCGGCGAATGGATCTGGGCCCTGGGCCGCGGCAAAGTCGTTGAATGGGATGCCCGGGGGGCGCCCCGCCGCATGGCGGGAACCTACCTGCCCACCACGGAACGCAAGCGTGCGGAAGAGGCGCTTGCGGCCCAGGAAGAGCGCCTGCGCCTCGCCATGGAGGCATCTCACCAGGGGTGGTTCGACGTGAATCTGCAGACCGGCGAGGGAAGGGTCAGCGAAGAGTACGCCAAGATTCTCGGCTATGCGCATGGGGCGTTCGGGACCGATCTGCAGGACTGGATCAACGGTTTGCACCCCGCCGATCGGGACGGCGCGCTGGCGGCTTTCCGCGAGTGCATTGCCTCCGGCGGGACAGGCACCATCGAGTACCGCCGCTGCACCAGTTCCGGAGCCTGGAAGTGGATTCGGTCCGTCGGTCGCGTGGTCAGCACGGACGGGGAAGGCCGGCCGTTGAGGATGATGGGCACGCACGCAGACATTTCTGAACTCAAGCAGGTCGAGGAAGCCCTGCAGGAAAGCGTTTCGCTGCGCCGGCGCATTTTCGACAGCTCGCGCGTTCCCATTGCGGTGATCGATCCGGTGAACCTCAGCTATGTGGACTGCAATCCGGCGGCCACCCGCGCGTACGGCTTCGTTACACGAGAGGAAACGCTGGCGAGCCATCTGCTGGAGGTGCTCGCTGCCGAGCAGTACGACGGCAGGACCGCGGTGGAGGTGGCGCGCGGACATATCGAGGAAGCCTTGACGGCGGGCGCGGTCACGGTCGAGTGGCGCCACCGCCGCCCGGGAGGCGAAACCTGGGACGCCGAGGTCCACCTGATGAGCTTCCGTTCCGGGGAGCGCCAGTTGCTGCAATTCACCCTGCAGGATGTCACCGAGCGCAAGCAGATTGTTGCCGAACTGGAACGTCATCACGATCACCTGGAGGAACTCGTCGCGGAGCGCACTGCCGCGCTCGAAGCGGAGATCGCCGAGCGGCGCAACGCCGAAGAGGAAGTGCGGCGGCTCAACGCCAGCCTCAACCAGCACATGGAGGAACTGGTCATTTCCAACCGCGAACTGGAGTCCTTCAGTTACACGGTGTCCCACGATCTGCGCGCGCCGCTACGCTCCATCAACGGCTTTGCCACCCTGCTCAACGAGACGGAGCGCGCCTGGATGGACCCGGAAAGCGGCCGGCTACTCGACCGCGTGGTGGCGAATACGCGCAAGATGGGTGAGTTGATCGACGACATTCTGGAATACTCACGCATCGGCCGTGCGCCCATGGAACCCGCCATCTTCCATGTGGAAGCCATCGTGGGGGAAGTGGTCGGGGAACTCTGGAGCGACTATCCCCGCGCCCAGATCCTGATCGACACCCTGCCGCCGGTCCGTGGTGACCGCGCCATGGTGCGCCAGATCTTCTCCAACCTGATCGGCAATGCGCTCAAATTCTCCTCCAAGGTGGATGAGCCGCGGATCAAGATCGGTGTGCGGCCTGTCGCCGGCCACCCTGAATTCTTCGTGGCGGATAACGGTGCCGGGTTTGACATGGGTTACGCGGGCAAACTTTTCGGCATGTTCCAGCGCATGCACGCCGAAGCAGAGTTTCCCGGCACCGGCGTTGGTTTGTCCATCGTCAAGCGCCTTATCGAGCGCCATGGCGGCACGATCCGTGCCGAGGCGGCGCCCGGGCAGGGGGCGACCTTCAGCTTCACGCTGCCTTCGAAGCACTGAAAACGTCGCCGGATGCGGCGCAGCGGGCAGCGGACACCAAGTACAAAAGGAAAAACTTGAGTTTGCACTGGGCGTGGTGGCTGGGGGGCGTGTTCTTTTGTGCGTGGTTGTTGACCGGGGCCTTGCGCCGCTACGCCCTGCAACGCGGCGTTGTGGACGTGCCCAATGACCGCAGTTCCCACACCAGCCCGACGCCCCGCGGCGGGGGTGTCGCCATCGCGGTTCCGTTCCTTGCCAGTCTGCTGGTGTGGACCTTGGCCGGCGGTTTCGCGCCGGCCGG
>JBAWHH010000705.1:0-4835 GCA_049593715.1 Rhodocyclaceae bacterium | reverse complement strand
TGGGGTTCCAGCACGACGCGGCTGCCCGAATGATGATTCAGCGCTTCGGCAACGCCGGCTTCAAGTCGCTGCTGGGCTGGGAGTCAATGCTCGTCGATGCGCGCGCCCTGCCCGAGGAGCAGCGGCTGAGGCGCGTCAATGAATACTTGAACCGCAATATCCGCTTCGAAGAGGACGCGCGCGTCTGGGGGCAGTTAGACTACTGGGCAACACCGATGGAAACGCTGGGCGCGGAAGCGGGTGATTGCGAGGATTTCGCCATCGCGAAGTATTTCACTCTGCGGGAGATCGGCGTCCCGGTGGAGCGCATGCGCCTGACTTACGTCAGGGCACGCATCGGCGGCATGGAGAGCAAGCTGATGCAGGCGCACATGGTCCTCGCCTACTACGCCAAACCTGATGTGGAACCGGTCATTCTGGACAACCTGATCACCGACATCCGCCCCGCATCACGCCGCCGGGATCTGTTCCCGATTTTCAGCTTCAACACCGAGGATCTTTGGGTGGGGGATGCGCAGTCCCCGTCGGCCAATGCGACCGAGCGGCTGTCGCGCTGGCGCGATCTGCTGCGGCGTACGAAGAACGAAGGCTTCGAGTGATCACCCCTTCCGCAAGCATCGACGAACACTGATTTGAGGATCGCGCCATGTCCCTGATTCGACATGTTTGGGTCGCCGTCATCGCCAGCAGTGTCCTGGCCTTCGCTGGCAGTTTCGTGGTCAGCATCCTGACGGCTCGCAGCTACCTCGAACAGGAGCTGTACGTGAAGAACGCGGACAATGCCAATGCGTTGGCGCTGTCCCTATCCCAAGGCGGCAAGGACGCCGTGGAGCGCGAGCTGCTCATCGCCGCCCAGTTCGATGCCGGCCACTACGAGCTGATCCGCCTGGCGGACTCGAACGGGACGACCATCACCGAGCGTGTGGGCGCCACCTCCGTCCAGAACGTGCCGGACTGGTTCGTCCGCTTCGTTCCCATCCGCGCCAAAGAGGGCACGGCCCAGGTCAGCGATGGCTGGCGCCAGATCGGTAAACTGACGCTGATCAGCCACTCCGGCTACGCCTATCGCGCCCTGTGGCAAGGCGCGTGGCAGTTGGCCTTCTGGTTCCTGGTTCCCGGAGCGCTGGCCGGATTGCTGGGTGTCGCCATGCTGCGGCGCATCCAAAGGCCTTTGACGGCGGTAGTCGCTCAGGCCAATGCCATCAGCGAGCGGCGCTTCACGACAATCCCGGAACCGTCCACCCGCGAACTGCGCAGCGTGGCCAGAGCAATGAACAATATGGTGCGCCGCCTGAAGACCATGTTCGAGGACGAAGCCGCCCGGCTGGAAGGGCTGCGGCGGCAGGCGAACCACGATCCGCTGACCGGGCTTTCCAACCGCGACCACTTCCTCAACCGCCTCGAACAGTCCTTGGCCGGCGACGATGCCGCGCCCGAGGGATTGCTGTTGGTGCTGCGCGTGGGGGATCTCGCACAGATCAACCGCGGCCTCGGGCGGCCCGACACGGACAACCTGCTGAAACGCGTGGCGGCCATCGTCGAAGCGCCCGCCAACCTGCATGAGGGGGCATTCACCGGCCGGCTCAACGGCGCCGACTTCGCCCTGGTGGTGCCAAGCCGGGTACAGGCGGGTTCCCTGGCGGGCGCGCTGATCGCCGGGGTGCGCGAGATCGGCTCCGGTTTTGCGCCCAATACCTTGAGCGCCTGCGTCGGCGTGTGCCGCTACCGCCGGGGCGCGGCCATCGGCGTCCTGTTGGCACGGGCGGACAGCGCGCTGGCCGCCGCCGAAGCCAAAGGACCGGATACCTGGCAAGAGGCCCCTGACGATACGAAGATCACGGTGCCCCAGGGCAACGCGGACTGGGAGCGTGCCATCCGCGAGGCGGTTGCCCACAAGCGCCTGAAACTGGAGACCTATCCGGTGGTGGACGGGCGCGGCAAAGTGCTCCACCAGGAATACTTGGCGCGCCTGTTGATGAGCGAGGCCGGCGGCTGGTTGCCCGCGGCCTACTTCATTCCCATGGCGCTGCGGCTTCAACTCACTGCCGAACTGGACATGGCGGTAATCACTCTCGCCGTCAGGGAAGCGGAAAAGGGGCGGGAGGTCGCCATCAACCTGTCGGCCGAATCCTTGGACAACATCGGCTTCGTCGACAATCTCCAGGCGCTGCTGTCCCAGCACGCCGAAGCCGCCCGGCGCATCTGGTTCGAAGTGCCAGAGGCAGGCGCTTTGCGCCACTACGACGACTTTTGCGCCTGGTGCGATGCGCTGCGCCCCACTGGTTGCCGCATTGGCCTGGAGCACGTGGGCCACCACTTCGGCGAGATCGGCCGCTTTCACGGCCTGGGGATCGACTACCTGAAGGTCGATTCGAGCTTCATCCGCGGCATTCCCAACCACCCGGGAAACCAGGCATTCCTCAAGGGCCTATGCGGCATCGCCCGCAGCATCGGGATGAAGGTCATCGCCGAGGGAGTCGCGAGCGAGTGGGAGCGGGCAGCCCTGTTCGACTTGGGCTTTGACGGGGCGACGGGCCCGGCGATCGTTGCGCCCATCTGAGCGGGACGGGCAAGCCGCCCGTCCCGCTCAGATGGAGCGTCGGGTCAGTCCGTAACCAACTTGTTGCTGGTCAGCAGGTTCCGGATGATTTCCTGATCCGATGTCCCCGCCAGCGCTACGCCGGTAAGGGTGATCACCTGATCTTCAGCGGCAGCGTTGAAGCCAGCGGCAAAACCTCCCGTCGAGCTGACGTGGATCACCGTGCCCCCACCCGCGCTCTCGAAATGGAGGTAGCTGGTCAGGTTGCCGGTTCCCGCTCCAGCGTGGTTTTCGCCGACCAGTAGATCCCTCAAATCGAGAACGTCGTTGCCCACGTTGAAGTCGGCGACGGTGTCGTTGGGTGCGGATCCCGGCGTACCACGGTCGTTCAGCGTCCAGGCGAAAACGTCGGCTCCCACCGTTCCATTTGCGCCGTCACCGGTCAGGCTGTCGCTGCCGGCACCTCCGTACAGCACGTCGTTTCCACTGCCGCCGACGAGCGTGTCCGCGTCGGCACCGCCGTCGAGGTAGTCGTTTCCAGCGCGGGCGCTGAGGGTGTCCGCCCCCGCCTGGCCCATCAAATACTCAGCACCGCCGTTGCCGGTCAGGACGTCGTTGCCAACGGTCCCGACGATGTTGGTCTGGCCGTCCCCGCCCAGATCGGTGGAAACAAATGGCGCGAGGACGTCGATGTCGATCGTGCCGGACGTGCTGGCTGAACTGCCGTTGGAGGTTTCGGTGGCGGTTGCCGTGACCCCAAGGGACAGGTGGCCGGTGAAGGCGGGGTCCAGGAGCAGATAGGCCGTCGCCAGTTCGCTCGCGGGAATCGTGATGGATCCACCGACGGGAAAGTAGGTGCCGTGCTCTTGCGTGTAAATGATGCCGTCGCCGGGTATGCCCGAAATTGTGACGGTGAGGGCCTCCGAGCCGTCAGTGTCCGTGAGCGCAGCGCTAACGTATCCAGCCAGTCCCACCTCCGTAAACTTTTCCGTATTGCCCGCAACAACGCCGCGGGTAGCCGTCAACGCGATATCGTCAATGAATGCGCCACGTCCCGATTCGTTGAACTGGGTCGCATCCGTGCGGATCGTCAGAGTATGGGTACCGCCGTCGCCTTGGAAACGAACGCCGAGTTCTTTCCAGTCGATATACGCCTGCGGGCTCGTCGCCGCGTACTGCTGCAATAGCACCCCATCCACATAGACCCCGATCTGGGTGAACTCGGTGCCGAAGCCGGGCCGGCCGGCGTAATCGAAAGAGAGGTCGTAGACCATACCGACCTGGGTGGCAATGGTCCGACTAATGCCAATTGTCTGGGGCATGTCGCGGAAGGCACCGTCGTCCAGCGCCCGCGAAGCATCGTTGAGTTCGAGGAAACTCCTCCCGTTGCCCGGCGACGCTACGACCGTGTTGTAGCCACCGTTTTGCCGCTGCTGGGAATCACCCGTCGTCCACACTTCGAACGCGCTGTCGCCCCCCGCGAGCCCCTGGGGCGAATCGATCCTCGTCCAACCTTCGAATGGATTGGTCCGCACCACGTCGCTGGTCGTGTCCGCATTCGGCGCGGCTTCCCAACTGTTCGAGAACAGAACGGTCGGCGCGCCCGTGGAAATCGTCAGCGTGGGTGCGTCGGCCACCGGGACGATGTCGATCGACAGGGTCGCCGTCGCGCTGGAGGATGAGCCGTCAGACACCTGGTAGTTGAACCTGGCGTAATCGCTCTGGAGATTACCCACGCCGGCACTGGTGAAGCTGTTATCCCCCGATTCGTTGCGATCAGGCGTGAAAATGAGCCTGCCCGCGTCGATGTCTGCCTTCCCAATAACCAGCCCTACTGCGACCGGCACACCGCCAAGGGTCAAAACGCCGTCCGCAGGCAGCGTCGAAATCCGGATGCTCAGATTCGCCGGCGGCGTATCCACATCCGCCGCGCCGAAAGCGGCCCAGGTTAGGACCAGCGGCGTATCCTCAACCCCCGTCTGCGCCACGGGAGAGGCCGTTGGGGGGACAGTACCGGTACCGTCATCGTCGATGATGGTACCGACCCCGGTCACCCCGCCGATGCTCAGCGGTACGGTTTCGTTGGGTTCGTCGATCGTGTCCTGTACCGTCGGCACGGTGACGGTGAAGCTGGTGACGTTGGCCGGGACGCTGATGGTGCCCGTCGCGGGATCGTAGGTCACGCCGTTGCTGAAGGTTGGCGGGCTCACGTAGTCGCCGGGCGAGGCGGAGCCGCCGCCCAGCACAAACGGGAAGCTCACCGGGGTGCTCGACGGATTGCTCAGCGTCACGGTGT
>JBAWHH010000704.1:0-1699 GCA_049593715.1 Rhodocyclaceae bacterium | reverse complement strand
CCGCTGCTCAGGGCACGAACCGTCTCCTCCGGGCGCCGCCAGTAGCCTTTCATCACGCCGGTGCCGCGGATGACGATTTCGCCCGACTCGCCGTTGGGCAGCGGACGATCGGCTTCGTCGAAGATGTCGATCTCGAAGCCGTCGATGGGCCGGCCCACCGAACCAAATCGGTGCTCGACCAAGTCGTTGTAGCAGGCGAACGGCGAACACTCGGTCAGGCCATACCCCTCGTAAATGCGCCGGCCGAAACGCTCGGTCCAGCGGCGGGAGATCTCCTTGGGCATGGTGGCGGCGGCGGACATTTCGTAGCGCAACGACGACAGATCGTAGGGCGACAAGTCCATGGACAGCAGCGCCACGTAGATGGTGGGCACGGCGAAGAAATGGGTGATGCGCTCGCTGCCGATGGCGTTGAGTACGACATCGGGAACGAAGCGGCGGAACAGCACGATGGTGGCGCCTCTCAAAATGGCGCCATTCATCATGTAGTTCTGGCCATAGACGTGGAACAGGGGGAGGAAAACCGCCAGCCGGTCGCCGGCGTTGTAGTTGGAGCAGTGCGCGGCGAGGGCGATGTTGCTGTGGATGTTTTGCTGGGTCAGTTCCACCCCTTTCGGGAAACCCGTGGTCCCCGAGGAATAGAGCAGGGCCGCCGTGTCCTCCGGGGCCCGCTCCACAGACTGGAACTTGTCCGCACCGGTGTGCAAGAGATCCGCCAGTGGGGTCCACCCCTCGGCAGGCTGGTCGACGACAACCCGCGACCGTAGCGCGGCGCAATCCCCGGGCGCGTAGCGCGTCAGTTCGGCGGTGGTGAAAACCGCCGCTGCACCCGAGTCATCCAGCAGGAAACGGACTTCTTCCGTCTTGAAGATGGCGTTGATGGTGACCGCCACCGCGCCCAGCTTCTGCACGGCGTAATAGGCAAGGAGGAACTCGGGAATGTTGGGCAGGTAGATGGCCACCCGCTCGCCCGCAGCGATGCCCTGATGGCGCAGGGCATCGGCCAGCCGATTCGCGTCGCGGTTGAGTTGCCCGTACGTGATCGATGCACCTTCGAAGCGGACGGCGATGCGGTCCGGATCGCCGTCGGCGTGTTGTTCCAGATAGGACGCCAGGTTCATTTCTCCTCCCTCCTTCATCGACCTGCGTTGCCTCACGGGCTCTACCCGAGGAATCGCATGCCCGCTATCAGCGGTTCATTGTTTTGGCCTGCGGCGCTCCGGCACCGGCTGTCGGCGACAGCCCAGGAAACATCGCGGCACGGGAACCACGTTACCAGCCACAAAGTGACTTGTCAAACGATTGGTCAAAACAACAGCAACCCCTGCCGTCGCCGGGAGGTTGTGGTTCAATGCGGGCTATAGGCCCGGCACGGGGCGGAAGAAACTCGGACTAGACGATGGAAGGCGTGGATCAAAGCGGCGCGGACAGCCCTGTCACCGGCCTCGACGAGGCCGCGGTGGCGCTCGCCCTCGCCTGCCCGCAGATGGGTCAGGCAAAAGCCGCAGCGGCGTTGCAGGCGCGCGGCTACCGCGTTTCTCCTTCCGGCGTGCGCTACATCTGGCGCAAACACGGACTGGAGACTGCTTACAAGCGCCTCAAGGCGGTCGAGCAGTCTTCCGCGGGCCCGCCGCTGACGGAGCGCCAGCGGGAGATGCTGCGGCGTGGCGACACGAGCCGCCGCCTGTCGCGCCAGGCG
>JBAWHH010000703.1:0-5766 GCA_049593715.1 Rhodocyclaceae bacterium | reverse complement strand
GGCCGTAAGAGCGGGGCTTGGACAGCGCCTGGGGCGAAATTCCGGTGCCGTTGTCGCAGATTTCCAGCAGCAGATCGCCATCCTCCTGCACCAGCCGCACCTCGACGGACTTGGCCTGGGCGTGTTTGCTGATATTGGTCAAGGCCTCCTGAAAAATGCGGAACAGCGCGGTGGAAGTGGGTTCTTCCACCGCGGCATCGTAATCCGCACACAATACCTTGCAGGGAATGCCAGTGCGCTGGGAAAAGTCTTCCGCCTGGCACTCCACCGCGGCGGCCAGGCCGAAGTCCTTCAAAATGCCGGGGCGAAGTTCCCGGGCTACTCGGCCCGCGGTGGCGATGGCTTCGTCCACCAGCTTCTCAATCCCCTTGACCCGTTCGCGGCGCTGGTCGGAATTTCCTTCCAACTTGCTGGCTAGCATGGATACGGCGAACTTGATCCCCACAAGATTGCCGCCCAGTTCATCGTGGATGTCGCGGGCGATGCGCTCGCGCTCCTCTTCCTTTGCCAGTTGCAGGTGTGAGGACAGCTCGGCAAGCTGGGCGCGGGAACTGCGCAGCTCTTCTTCCGTACGTTTGCTCTGGGTCACGTTGAACACCACGCCCTCCCACTGGAGCTGGCCATTTTCCAGCCGGCGGGGAAGGGCGCGCAGATTGATCCACTTGGTGTCTCCCCCCTGCACGACGATGCGGCCATCCCAGTTGACAGTGGACGCCAGGGCAGCGGATTGGTCCATGGCCTGGACAAAACCGTGGCGGTCGTAGCGGTGGATCAGTCGCAGGAAGATTTCTGGCCGATCGATCAAGTCCTCAGGTGGCACCTCCAGCAGCGCCATGCTGCCTTCGCTCACGTAAAGGAAACGGAAACCCTCCTCCGGACTATTGCGGGAAAGCTGGAAAACCATGCCAGGCAAGTTGCCCACCAGGGCACGGAAGCGCGCTTCGCTTTCCCGTACTGCCTCCAGCGCAGCGCGCCGCTCCGCCCGGTTGCGGGCTTCCCGCAGTTCCCGCTCCACGGCGGGTACGAGACGTTCCAGGCGGTTCTTGGACAGGTAGTCGTGGGCGCCGGCGCGCATCGCGGCAATGGCCAGATCTTCCTCGATCACGCCCGACACAATAATGAAGGGGACGTCCTCCTGGCTCTCCTGAAGGAGTTGCAGCGCGCTCATGGCGTCGAACTGGGGCATGCTGTGGTCGGACAATACAGCGTCCCACTCCAGTTCCTGCAGCGCCGTCCGCATGTCTGCGGCGTTGTCGACGCGCCGGCTGAGGCACTGGTAGCCCGCCTGCCGGAACCGATGCAGCAGGAGCAGGGCGTCATCTTCCGAGTCTTCGATGATCAGCAGGCGCAGTTCGCTTTGCTCTGCTGGGTGGGAGGGCGCCATTGGCATGCCAAAAACATCAAACGAGTATGGCGTCACTCTAACCTATAACGCGGCCCAAGCCAAAGCCGAATCCCACGCTCAATGGCGCTGATCCCTGTGACGACAGACCGATATCTGCCGGTCCGCCGCGGGCGCGCCCGCGACTGCGTAGGGGTATATAATCCGCCGCTCGCCGGCGTAGCTCAGTTGGTAGAGCAGCGGATTTGTAATCCGAAGGTCGGGGGTTCGACTCCTCTCGCCGGCACCAGAAAAAACCCGACGTCCCGAATTGCGCGATGGTGCACCGGGCTAAGGGACCGAGATAGTCCAGCCTGGCACACCGCTGCCGCGTTCGGTGCGCGCGGTTGTCCGTGCGTCCTAGCCACGGGATTCCCGCACTCGACTACCCGCAGCCGAGCTACGCGACGCCAACGGCGATCACCCCCTTGTAAGACGACTCCCACAGCGCTTTCGGACCCGGCTGATGGTGGCGGCTTTTGGCCGCGCGTAACGTTCATCCACGCCGCACGAGCCTCAAAGGCGAATTCAACCAAGTCAGAAACCGGAAGGAGATCCACATGAACTGGGACATCATTGAAGGCAACTGGAAACAATTCACCGGCAAAGTCAGGCAGCAATGGGCCAAGCTCACCGACGACGATCTCGACCTGATCGCCGGCAAGCGCGAAGAACTGGCGGGCCTCGTGCAGGAACGCTACGGCGTAACGCGCGACGTGGCGGAAGAGCAGATCAAGGACTGGGAGAAGCGTTACCCGAACTGATCGTCGCGCCGCTGGGGCCCCGCTGCCCTGAGCAGCCGGGCCCCACCGACGGCATGGGACGGCAACCCGTTGCGGAGAACCATCATGCTGCACTACTCGATCGTCTTCTTCATCATCGCCATCATCGCGGCGGTGTTCGGCTTCGGCGGCATTGCCGCTGGCGCGGCGGAAATCGCCAAGATCCTGTTCTTCGTCTTCCTCGCGATGGCGGTGGTCAGCTTCCTGGTCAATCTTCTGCGCGGCGGCTGATGAGCTGACTGCCCGCAATGCGGCGTGGCCTGCGCCGGCACGCCCGAAGTCCCCGCCCGCGTAGGGATGCCTACTTCAACCCACGAAAGGAATCCGACCATGAACGCCGTTGTCGACGATACCGTCCAGGCACTCAAAACCAACCTCACCGGGGCAGGCAATGCTGTGCAGTCTTGCGCCCGCGATGCCTCCGACGCAACCCTGCGCCAGGTGCGCGAGCATCCCGGAACGGCGCTGGCGATCGCCGCCCTGGCGGGCGCAGTGCTCGGCGTCCTGATCCGCCAGCGCGGATGATCGCCGGGCCGCCGGTGCACCGACTCGCCGGACGAACCGAAGCCAAACCGCCAGCGGAGCCAATCGATGCTGACAATCTCCATCGTCGATGACCACCAGATCGTCCGCGCAGGATTTCGAGAAATGCTCGCGGACGAGCTCGGTGTCGCGCTCGCCTTCGAGGCGGGAACGGGCGAAGACGCGCTCGAGATGGTCAAGGGCCAGCCGTGCGACGTGATGCTGCTCGACCTGTCGCTGCCGGGCAAGAGCGGCGTCGACACGTTGCGCGAGATGCGCCAGCGCCATCCCGAAATCCGCGTGCTGGTGCTGAGCGGATTTCCCGAGGAACGCTACGCCCTGTCGATGCTGCGCAACGGCGCCGACGGCTACCTGTGCAAGAACTGCGAGCGCGAGGAGCTGATCCGCGCCATCCGCACCGTGGCCGCCGGCCGTCGCTACGTCTCGCCGCGCACCGCCGAACTGCTGGCCGACGAGATGGCGGGCGCTTCGCAGGGGGCGCCGCACGATGCGCTGTCGGAGCGCGAGCTGCAGGTGTTCCTGCGGCTGGCCGCCGGCGCGTCGGTCAGCGACATTGCCGCTTCGCTGCACCTGAGCGTCAAGACCATCAGCACCTACCGCACGCGCCTGCTGGAAAAGCTCAACGTCTCGAGCAATGCCGAACTGGCAAGGTATGCGATACGCCACGGACTGATGGCGGGATGAAACCGCGTTTGAAGCGAGCAGCCAGTGCCACCGTGACTCGAAATGAGAGGCTGATGAAAGGCGGCAGAGCGTGGGCCATCGCCTGAACGTCTTCCTGATCGAAGACTCGCCGCTGTTGCGCGCGCAGTTGATCGAGACCCTCGAGGATCTCGAAGGCATCCACGTGGTCGGCCATGCGGAAGATGAGGCGACTGCCATCGCGCGGCTGGCGGCAAACCCGGCGGACCTGACCATCGTCGATCTGGAACTGAAATCGGGCAGCGGGATCGGCGTGTTGCGCGCCTTGAAGGACGAGCCGTCGCGTTTCCACTACACCTGGGCGGTTGTCCTCACGACCCATTCGCATCCCGCGGTCAGGCAGCGCTGCACGCAGCTCGGCGCACGCGCCTTCTTCGACAAGGCGATGCAGATGGACGAACTCATCGACTACGTCGCCGCCGCCCAGCGCACGGCCGGTTGAACGCACGTTCCTGCGCTAAAGCGGTATCTCGGCCACGACGCGGGTGCCCTGGCCGGGCGCCGTGTGCACGTCAAACCGGCCGCGGAACATCTGCACGCGAAAGCGCATGCCGGCGATGCCGTGGGTGCCGCTGACCAACGCCGGATCGAAACCGCGGCCGTCGTCTTCGATCTCCAGGCGTACCGACCCATCCTGAAGCGATAGTTCGAGCCGAACGGACTTGGCCTGCGCATACTTGCGCACGTTGGTCAGTGACTCCTGGGCGATGCGGAACAGGGCGAGGGACTTGTCCGCCGAAAGCACTGGCTCGGCCTGCGGACCGGAGAAGGAAAACTGTAACCCGCTGGATGCGCGGGCTTCGTCCACCATCGCCTGCAGCGAGGCGGTCAGGCCCAGTTCCTCCAGCAGCGGCGGGCGCAGATTGTCGATGATGCGGCGCTTGAGCGCGATGCCGCTGTTGAGCTGGGTGACCAGACGGTCGAAGCGCTCGCGGATGGCGCCCATCGTGCTGGCATCGAGCTTGCGGGCGATCCAACTGGTGTCCATTTTCGCCGAAGTCAGGATGGCGCCCATCTCGTCGTGCAGCTCGCGCGCCAGGCGGCCCTTCTCCACCTCGCTCGCATTGGCGAGGTACCAGGCCATGGTGGACAACTCGCGGGTCCGGCTGGAGACTTCGGCTTCCAGCCGCTGGTTCTCCCCCTGCAGTAGTTGCGCGATTTGTGTGCGCAGGCGGAACTGGCGCAGGATCAGCGCAAACAGCGCGATCAGCAGCAGCATCGCGCCCATGCCGAGGGCGAAATTCACCCACCGCGTGATGCCGATGGCCGTACTGGATTCGGTGATCAAACTGCTGGCATCGACCTCGGCAACCTGTTTGAGCCGGCCGAGCAGGTGGCGTATGTCGTCCATCGCGGCCTTGCCCGGCCCGACCTTTTCGTCCGACGCGACCACGACCTTGCGCGACGCAACCGCCTCGGCCAACACCGCGAGTTTGCGGTCGACCTGCGCCGTCAGCGCTTCGACAACGGCAGTCTCATCGGCATCGCCGCGGGCATCTTCGCGCAAATCGGGGATCAGCCTGCCTATATCCGGCAAGGCCTTGCGATACGGCTCCAGATAGCTTTCGTTGCCGGTGACCATGTAGCCACGCACGCCGGTTTCGGCATCGAGCAGGTCGATCAGCAGCGCATCAACGCGATCGATGCGGTCGCGGTGCGACTGCAGTGCGGCGAGTGCATTCATGCTGAGGGAGAACTGCCAGTGGCTTGACACCAGCAGCGAGACGACCAGCGCTCCCCCTGCCGCCAGCATCACGTGGTGCCAGTTCGGCAAACGCAGACGCCCGATCGTTTCGGACAACTGGTGTCCCAGGGTTGCAGACATTCGACTCTCCCGCCTATCCCGTTCGCGACAGTACCCGACATGCGATGCGCGCCGGCGCCATTTCGTTCCCGCCGCGCGTCGGATCGTCTGCTGGTAGGCATCGCCGGGTGTCCAGATGCAGGACTTGTCCGACACGCTTATCCGCCGCGTCCGACAGAATTGCACCGGCTCCACGGATAAGCTGGACTCGTAGCGAACCTAGATCGCGACGACATTTCCAACCCGTGGGACAACACAAGGAGCCAAGCCATGAGAGCTATTGCGATTCTTCTTACCGCCTCCGCGTTTCTTCTGGGTGCCTGCAACACGATGGAGGGCGCTGGCAAGGACATCAAGGCTGGCGGCGAAAAGGTGCAGGACACCGCCAAGGATGTGAAGGGAAAGATGTAGTGCAAGCCGACCGCCATTCACTGCGACCCGGCCGAGGCAAGGCGATGCGCCCAGTACCCCAGCCGATGGGCGTTCAGCAGTCTCGCCGAACGCTGTCGTGCGCCGAGGAAACGCGCGTTCTCACAAAGCAGTTGTACCCAATC